>JAJZQR010000368.1 GCA_021806765.1 Chloroflexota bacterium
CCGGATGGCTTCCATGAATGGCGTGGGCCGGACCTCCATGGAGGTGGGGGTGCGGGTGGAGGCTGAGAACCTGCGCACCGGCGAGGTCACCCACACGGCCACGGCCAACCTGGTGTACGTGGCCCTGGACGAGGAAGACCATCCCGTCGAGGTCCCGCGATTGATACCGGAGACCGACGAGGACAGGCGAAGGATGGAGGAAGCGAGGCTCCGAAGAGAGCATCGCGAGCGCCGTCACTCCCCCTGATCTCGGAACCGCAGTCCCTCGGTATGCTCCCCATTGCGCCCCGTTGGCTCGCCGATGGTGGACTGACGGAGCCATGTAGCTGTATCGCAGGCAACCACCAGCGAAGTGAGACCAGGATCGGACGATTGCCGTCGCGCCTGGTACGGAGGGAGCCGATGGAGCTGCTTGAGGCCTACATCCGCGAGCTGCGATTGATCCGTTCCTCCGGCGCGGGGGTTCCCGAGACCTCCTACTACGTTCCTCTGGCGGAGCTGCTCAACGCCGTCGGCCAGACGCTCAAGCCGAAGGTCCGCTGCATCGTGACACTCAAGAATCAGGGAGCGGGCCTTCCGGATGGCGGGCTCTTCACCCCCGACCAGTTCAAGAAGGGCGAGGGAGACTCACTGCTGGGCCAGATCCCCGCGCGCGGGGCGATCGAGGTCAAGCCGGTGGGTGAGGATGCCTGGCTTACCGCCGACGGCAGCCAGGTCTCCAGGTACTGGGAGAAGTATCGCCAGGTCCTGGTCACCAACTATCGGGACTTCGTCTTCGTCGGCCAGGATGGGGAGGGTCCTGGACCCCTGCCGCGGCACGGGTGCCTAACTGGTGGAGGTGCTGAACCGGATCTCCGCGACGCTCCAGGAGAGGGGTGAGGACGCGCTGCTGGTGGCCGAGAAGAACGAGCGCGCCGCCGTCTACCTGACCAACGCCCTCACCGGCTGGCTCGCTGGCCTCCGGGAACGAGAGAGCAGCTACAGTATCTGGCGCTTCAGGTCCGTGATTCCAGTGGCGATCCAGATCCCTCTGGCCTCCTCAGGAGACAACTGCCCCTCGGTAGCCGCACACAGCAGGATCTCCTCGGTGGCGATCCAGGTGACGGGCGGGTTTATCCTCTCGCAAGCTCGTCTAGCTGCCTGGTCATCCAAGGCAACACCCAGACCCCGTTGGTGGGCGACCGCGATGGCAGCCGATTCGCCCTGGCCGAGCGTCCGGCTGAGTCTGGCGAACAGGGGACCTTCAGTGTGGGGGTCGATCTCTGTGTAGTCTACGACGCGCTGAGAAGATAGATCGTCCAGGATTCGCAGGATCCGGTCTCGCTCAGCTTTCCACTGTGTCGCCTCATCCCTGACTTCCGCTGGTACCAGCCAGCGGCCGGGCCAAAGCTCAAGCACCCGAGACAGTGCCCTCGCTTGATGAAGCGCCGAGACAACCGAGTTGTCCAGCACGTACGGCAGGCGACCGGGGCTGATCGCGGACAGATCCCTCCCTCGTCTCAACCGGATGCCCTACCCAACCGACGAGTCTCTCCGAGCTCAGTGTCTGTGGCTGCCAGTCTTTCACGCAGTTCGTAATAGTTCTCCCTGAGTAGCTCCGCCAATTTCGCAAGAGAGATCTGCCCCTCGTCATAGGCCTTCAGGGCAAGGTAGCGAAATCTGGGAGGCAGCACCGCATCCTGACTCCAGTCCTCGACGTTATACCCAAGAGCCTGTGCAAGACCCTTGAATGTGCGCCCCTTCCAGTACTCCTCGTGGACGTGGCGTGGCATCTTGCGCAGCGAGACCAGCCTGGAAGACATCGCCTGTCCGCTCACGCCAAACTGCATGGCCAGGTGAACTAGATCGAAATCCGTGAACTGACCGTTACTGGTGCCGAGCACGCGCTCAAGCTGCGCCAGCACTGCCCTTCGAGGCATCAAGAAGGCGGAAGCGAAGGCGTTCGCAAAACGCTCGTCCGTGGACAATCGATCGGGCTCAGCCTTCCGGTCGATACGCGCAACCAGGGTATCCTGCCCGCCCATGTGAACGAGGGCGTGCCCATACTCATGCGCCAGCGAGAAGTTGCGCCTGTAAGACTCATCCTGCGCGTTGACAGCGATACACGGGCGGCCCCCGGGATCGCGAACGACGAGGCCAGACCAGGTGGAGCTCTGAACAGGAACGAGGAAGGTGCGAATACCTACGGTGGCGTCCAGGAGGTCGACCAGGTCTCTGGTCTCTTTGATGGGTGCGTCTCCCAGACCGAGGCGACTGCGCTCCATGTCGGCCAGCACCTCGGCGTCGCTTTCAGTCCGAAACCCGAACTGAGAGTAGTCGGGAGGAAGGGGAAGTGGAGGGGTCCCCACCAACTCCTCCAGGAGGGCGTAATCGTGGATCAGCTTCTCGAATTCGACGATAGAGCCGCGATCAAGGATGTCGTGTTCTGCGGCCCGAAAGAGGTACTGGAAAGCGAGGGATTCCTGGCCCTCCTCCTCGAAGAAGTAGGCTATCGGTCGATGGTAGATCGTGGCGAAGGCATGGAGCTCCGGGCCACTCACACTCCTCTTTCCAGCCTCTATCGTGGAAATGGTGGAGATAGCCATGTTCATTTGCCTGCCCACATCGCCCTGAGTCAGACCGAGGGCGCGTCTGGCAGCCTGAAGTCGCGAGCCAATTACTGCGTCATCGACCATCATCATGCAACTCCGCGTGCCGAGTCCATGGAAGACGCGCCTCGAGGGAGCCCGAGTTGGATTGTGCCGTTGCCAACTGGACTATCGAATTCCGATCTCCCTCTCTTGGTGCCTTCAGCAATCCTGAAATTCACTTACTTCACCATGGATAGACTACGAGGATTTCGGGGATCTGTCAAGTGCAAGACTGTCCTTCTGAGATTGCACCATAAGGGGAAGCGGGCTTGATAAGGGTGAAGGGATGTGTCAGCAACTTGGGGACGGCTGCCTGGAAACCGTCATTCCCGCGGAAGCGGGAATCCAGTCTCCCGGCGTGGTTAATGGATTCCCGCTTCCGCGGGAATGACGATGGGGTGCCCCACCCCTACAAAGGATTCCTTCCTGCGGCCGTCGCCAAGACGCTCCCTTATGGTGCAATTTCAGCTGTCCTGGCATGGGGTACGGCATGCTCCGGCCTGAGATTGCACCGCAAGATCCGACGAGCAGAGCGATGCCGGGAGTCCGCCATCCGCAAGGGCAATGCGTCTGAACGGGCGAGGTAGGGGCACGGCGGGGAGTAGAGTCACCTGGACGGGCGACCCGGCAGCCGTGTCCTCTGGACGCCCACGGCCACGGCGCGGAACCGGGGCACGGCTGGGCGTCGGTTGGCAGTGGTGCGTGCAAATGCCGCCGTGCCCCTACGTCACCCCCATGTGGGGCGGTGGCCATCCCGCCGGTAGCCGGCAGCGGGGCAGAGCCGTGGCGCTGTGCTCGCTCGCGCCACGTGCCCTACGTACCAGAACCGTCGTGGCATAGCACCCCCCGCCGCTCAGCTGTCGGGATGGCTGCCCCCGCCGACAGGTATGTCCAACAGCGGGCAGGGCCGGCGCCCTGTGCTATAATAGGCCCTCGGCACGAAGGGTCACTCGGGGACCCTGTTGGGGTCGGCGCGACGCCGGCCCCTAATTGTGGCGAGTTGGGGAAGAAGGGCAAGGGGGGAGCAAGCGCGATGGCTATAGTAGGCGTCGTCGGCGGCCAGTGGGGAGACGAAGGCAAGGGCAAGGTGATCGACCTGCTGGCCCAGAAGGCAGAGGTAGTGATCCGGTCCCACGGTGGCAACAACGCCGGCCACACTGTGGTCAACGAGCAGGGGAAGTTCGCGCTGCACCTCGTGCCGGCAGGTATCTTCAATTCCGCCACCACCTGCATCGTCGGTCCTGGGGTTGTGCTGGACCCGGGCATCCTACTGGAGGAGCTGGACGGTTTGCACCAGCGAGGTGTCAGCACCTCCGGACTCGTGATCAGCAGTCGGGCCCACATGGTGATGCCCTACCACCTGCTGCTGGACCGGCTTCAGGAGGAGGGTCGCGGCGCGGGTCGCATCGGCACCACCGGACGGGGTATCGGCCCTGCCTACATGGACAAGACCTCGCGGGATGGCCTGCGGGTGGGCGACCTGCTGGATCTGGAGCGCTTCCGGACCAGGCTGGAACGTGTGTTGACCATGAAGAACGCCCTGCTGACCAAGGTGTACGGGGTGGAGCCCTATCAGCTGGATCCCATGATGGAAGCCTTCTCCGGGTACGCGGCTCGCCTGCGTCCCTACATTCGTGAGACGGGGCCTATCGTTTTCGAGGCCGTACGGCAGCAGGAGAACATTCTGCTGGAGGGCGCCCACGGGACGATGCTGGATCCCGATCACGGGACCTATCCCTACGTCACCTCCTCTTCGCCAACAGTGGCGGGTCTCTGCCTTGGGGCCGGAATCGGGCCAACCCTGCTGGACGTGGCGGTGGGCGTGTTCAAGGCGTACACGACTCGGGTGGGGGGTGGCCCCATGCCGACCGAGTTGCAGGACGAGGTGGGTGACCGCCTGCGGGAGCGGGGCCACGAGTTCGGCACCACCACCGGCCGGCCGCGCCGGTGTGGCTGGTTCGACGCGGTGGCCGCTCGCCACTCCGTCGAAGTGAACGGCTTCAACTCTATCGCCGTCACCAAGCTGGACGTGCTGGACGACCTGGCCGAGATCAAGATCTGCGTGGCCTACTGGCTCGGCGGTCAGGAGATCGACTACGTGCCGGGTGATCCGGAGGATCTGGATCATTGCCAGCCGGTCTACGAGACGCTGGAGGGGTGGAGAAGCTCCAAGATCGG
>JAJZQR010000369.1 GCA_021806765.1 Chloroflexota bacterium
ACGGACATCGCCAGGATGGAGGCGGCCATCGCGGTTATGAATCAGAACCTGGACTCTCCAGAAAAGTTCATGCCGGCCGACGTCGAGTTCCACGCTGCCCTGGCCGCCGCTACCCACAATCCCCTCTTCGTGGTCATGTCCCAACCCCTGATTCAGATGATCCTGACCAAGGGACACCTCGGGTTCTCCTACGGTCACGTGTTGGAGCGACACCAGAATCACCAGCGGCTACTTGACTGCATCAGAAACAGGGACGTCGCCGGAGCCGAGGCAGTCATCCATCACCACCTGAACCTGAGCAGAGATGCCTTTGCCGAGCCGGCCCGAAGCCCGGCACCCTGAGCCGTCCAACCGCCGAACGGCAAGCCCGAGGTACCGGTCCGGGGGCGCCGTGAGGATTACCCTTGCCGAGCAATACGTCTGCCGAGAGGAGACACCCAGGCGTGCCGAAGGTGATCACAGACAAAGAGAAGATCGCTCGCCACGACGCCTTCTGGAGGCGAGCGGAGACCGACCGACCGCTGATCGGCACGACCATCAGCACCTTCCCCTCGGTCCGAGCGGTGCGCGGGCACGGTATCCTGACCCCCGACGATCTCGACCTGGATGCGAACCTGGCGGAGCTGGAGGGGGAATGGGAGGAGTGGCATGAAGTCATGGGCGATGCCGTCTGGTCGGCCTTCCCCCTGTGGGCGTTTCCCTGGCATCTGGCCATGGCCGGCTCCCCCATCCAGAGGGATGGCGAGAACCTGTGGGGGCTACCAGTTCTGGAGGATTGGAGCCAGCTGGAGGCCATCCGGTTCGATAGGACGAACCCGTGGTTTCGCCTGCTGATGGAGTCCACCCTTGCACTGAAGGAGCAGGCAGCGGGGCGCTACCCGGTGGGGGTGGGCCCCCTGATGTTCAGCCCGCCGGACGTCATGATGCAGCTTCGCGGGCAGGAGCGGCTCGCCATAGACCTCTACGACGCCCCAGAAAGGGTGGCAGCCCTGGGCGAAGCAGCCGTCAGGTTGTGCGCGGAGGTCACCGAGGCTCTGTTCCAGGTGGTGCCTCCCCACGTTGGAGGGTACTGCGGCACCAGCCGGTATCTCTGGGCTCCAGGCAAGCTGGTGGAAACGGGGGAAGACGTCAGCTTCATGATGTCCCCTCAGTCCCACCGGCGTTTCCTGGCCCCGATGCATCGATATCTGGGCGGGCTTTACCCCTACACCGTCGTCCACCTCCACTCCCAGCAACTCCACACGGTGCCCAACCTGCTGGAGATCGAGGAGATCGCGGCGATCCAGATCACCCCGGACTTCGGGGAGGAGATGCTGCGCCACCTGCCGGTCATGAGCCGGATCCTGGAGCGCAAGCCCCTCATCGTTCACGGGGTCATGACGATCCCCGCCATGAGGGAAATGATGCGAAGCCTGCCCTCCCGGGGTCTCGCCCTGTTCTGCCGGTGCGACAGCCCGGAGGAGGCCCGGGCCATCCTGGGCTCCCTGCTCTAATACTCGACTCATAGGATTGGGAGGATACAGTGGCTGACTACGAAGCTTTGAAAGAGGCGGTGATCGAGGGGAACGCCGGCCGGGCGAAGGAACTCACCCAGCAGGCCCTGGACGAGGGTAATGGTCCCCAGGAGATCCTGGACGGGGGGCTGATCCCGGCCATGGATGTGGTGGGGGAGAAGTTCAGCAGGCAGGAGTTCTACATCCCGGAGATGCTGATCGCCGCGAGAGCCATGCAGGCAGGGTTAGGGCTGCTGAAGCCGCTGCTGGCTCAGGGGCAGTCTAAGACCAGGGGGAAGGCGGTCATCGGGACCGTCAAGGGGGACCTGCACGACATCGGGAAGAACCTGGTGGGGATGATGCTCCAGGGTGGGGGCTTCGAGGTGGTGGACCTGGGGGCCGACGTGAAGCCGGCGAAGTTCGTGGAGGCTGTGGAGCGAGAGAAGCCTGACTTCGTGATGATGAGCGCTCTCTTGACGACGACGATGCTATCGATGCGGGAGACCATCGAGGCGCTGAAGGCGGCGGGTTTGCGAGAGGGTGTGAAGGTGGGGGTAGGCGGGGCGCCCGTGACCCAGCGGTTTGCGGAGGAGATCGGGGCCGACTTCTACGCCCCCGACGCCACGGGTGCCGTCAATAGGGCCAAGGAGTCGGTGGCGGCGTAAGGTCTGGCTGAAACAACGGTCTGAAAGGACTTACCGAAGATGAAGGACCCCGATTTCAACCGGGTTCGCACCGTGTTGCTGCGGGCAGGGGAACCGGATCGAGTCCCCCTCGGCGACATCAGCGTCCACCCGATACTCAAGGAGAAGCTGCTGGGTCGGCCGATCCGCAGCCTGGAGGATGAGGTCGCCTTCTGGTACGAGGCAGGCTTCGACTACGTGCCCCTGGAGCAGGGGCTCCAGCTCACTCCCCTCATAAAGCGCCAGTCGATGCACCAGATCGAGGCCAACTACGCCGCGGACACCGACGAGATGCAGGAGCGGAGCTGGGCCACCGAGGGGAAGGGTCTGATCACCACTCGGGAGGAGTTCGAGGCGGTGCAGTGGCCCGACCCGGACGCCCTGGACTACAGCCGATTCGAGCGGATAGGCGCCCTCCTTCCTCCCAAGATGAAGGTCGTCGCGGTGCTGGGCAAGGTGTTCACCTCCGTCTGGTGGCTCATGGGACTGGAGGGGTTGAGCATGGCCCTGATAGACGACCCCGACCTGATCGGCCGCCTCTTCGAGAAGGTCGGGCAGTTCCAGTATCGGGTGTTCGAGAACATGCTGCAGTTCGACTGCGTCGGCCTCCTCTGGCACGCCGACGACATCGCCTTCTCCACCCAGTTGATGGTCAATCCCGGGATCCTGCGGAAGAACGTCTTCCCCTGGTACAAGGAGATGAACCGGGTGACCCACCAGCGGGGCCGGTTGGCGGTTTACCACAGTGATGGCGCCCTCCAGGAGGTGCTGGAGGACATCGTGGGCTGCGACTTCGACGGCCTCAACCCGATCGAGCCGAAGGCGATGGACATCAACGAGGTCAAGCGACAGTACGGATCGCGGATATCGATCCTGGGGAACCTCGACCTGATCTACACCCTCACTCGGGGAACACCGGAGGAGGTGCGTGCGGAGGTCCGCCAGCGGATCCACGATCTCGCCCCTGGTGGGGGCTTCGCTCTGGCCTCCGCCAACTCCATACCGGAGTACGTGCCCTTCGCCAACTTCAACGCCATGCGCGAGGCGGCGTTCGAGTACGGACGATACCCCATCGTAGTGTGACGGCATCTTCCCAGCGCTGGGGAGCGCAGACCCTTCACTCGGGGTGGAGGGAGCCCACGGCGCGGCAATCAGGTTGGAGGTGACGAGGTAAGGAGAACTAGTTAGCGTCGGGTGGTGCAGCTTCCGGGTGCGCGATGCACGAGGAAGCCAATAGTCTGCTGTCTCGCCGAGAATTCAGAAAGCGGGAGATCATCTATGGAATTGGCTATTGGTCTGTTGCTGCTCATCGTTTTTCTGGCCGTCGTGGCGGCTATCGTTAAGGGCCAGAGCCCCGTCGTCATGTTGATCATCCTGGCCATAGCCTGGGCGGCCCTGGCCGGCATCAACATCAATGATATTCAGAGCAAAGTGCTGCAGGGTGGTGGAACTCAGTACGCCAGCGCCGTGATCATCATCGTCTTCGGCGCCTGGTTCGCCCAGATACTGGTCCAGACCGGCATCGCCGAAAGCGTCATCCGCTCGGCGGTCGAGCTGGCCGGCGATCGGCCGATCGTTACCGCGATGGTCGTCACCCTGGTAACGGCCCTGCTGTTCACCTCCATGTACGGCGTTGGCGCGGCCATCGCCATCGGCGTCATCGCGATCCCCATCATGCTGAGCCAGGGTATTCCCCCGGCCGTGGCCGCTCCGACCTTCACCATGGGGATCGGCGCCGGCACCTTCATCAACCTGGTGCAGTTCGGCACCATGAAGCCCCTGTTTCCCGGCATCGCCTACGAGGCGCCCTGGCTCAACGTCTGGGTGGTGGGCATGATCGTGTACATACTCGCCGCCTGGCTGATGGCGAACTTCCACCTTCGGCTGCGCGGCGTGCGCCACTCGGCAACGGTGGATCTGGCGGCGGCGGAGCCCATCAGGAAGAAGCGCACCCCCTACTACACCTACGTGGTTCCGCTGGTCCCCGTGTTCATGGTGATCGTGCTGAAGTGGGAGATCATCCCCACCTTCATGCTGAGCATCGTGATCGCCCTCCTCTCCACCTACAAGGACCGGAGCCTCCAGGGGCACATCAACCTGTTCAATAAGACCTTCTACGATGCCTTCCCCGATATCGCGACCATCGCGGCCCTCTGGACCATCTGCGGGATGATCATCGTGGCAGGCATGACGCCCCAGGTCTCCGGCGCCCTCCAGCCGGTCTTCGGACCCATTCTCCCCCACACGCCGCTCCAGGCCGCGATCTTCTTCGCCGTCCTGGGCGGGATCGGGAACATCTACCGCGGCCCGTTGGAGGTGATCGGAACCGGAGCCGCCCTGCTGGCCATAATCAGGTCGGCCAACCTGCTCCCCATCCCGTTGCTCTACGCGCTGTGGTTCCCGGGCACGGTGATGTCCGGAAGCGTCGACCCCACCAACTCCTGGACCCTGTGGACCATCGGTTACACCAAGGTCACCCACGGGCAATTCCTCAAGGTGGCGCTTCCGTTTGGTATGCTTATGGTGGCCGTATCCACCTTTGCCGCCTACTTCATGCTGGGGCACTAGCCCTGGAGCGCGGGCGTCTCGCCCGCAACGTAGGGGCCGGCGTCTCGCTCGCAACGTAGGGGC
>JAJZQR010000370.1 GCA_021806765.1 Chloroflexota bacterium
CTCCATCCCCAGCGCCTCCAGGGCCACCGCCGCCTCCACCGCCGTATCGTCCGCCACCGTTTCCAGGTCACCCTGGATCCGGATCCACCCGCTGCCTTCCTCCCAGCGACGCAGCTCGATGGAGGGACCATCGGGTCTCAGGGTGATCTCCCTCGAGGCGTGCCCCGTCGCCGGTTGCACCACAGCGCTGCGTCGGGTTCCCGTCTCCACCAGGTCCGGGCAGCTCCCCTCGCGGCGGCTCACGTAGACCTCCACCAGGTACCCTTTCAAACTGGTGTGGGACTCCACGCGCAGATAGAGGGACAGATCGTCGTACCCAAAGTATAGCCGTTTCAGCAGAGCGCTGCCCTGCTGCATCGCCCCCGTGGAGCCCTTCGGTTCCACGTATCCCGCCGATGCCCACGGCTCGGGGGAGAGATCGCCCCCCTCCAGCGAGGGACGCACGTAGTCGCTGGGACTGCGACTGGTCAGTTTGGGCACCTGACTGATGATCGGCGTGCCGACCCATTCCGGCATGGGCAGCTCCAGGGCCCGGTAGACGCCCTTGAGGAAGTGCCGGAACAGCCGGTCGAACATGTCGTCCTGGTCGGAGACGTTGTGGCTGTAGTACCACCAGAACCAATCGCTCCCCTCGGCAGCCATCATACACCGCCTGGCGCGGCTCAGCTGTCCGTCGGGCAGGGTTCCACGGCTCTCGGCCTCGGCCAGGGCTCGACGGGTCCGGGTCAGGTACTCCCACCCCCGGTTCTGGGTGTCCTCACCGATCCAGCTCTCCAGATCGCCGTTGATCCAGGAACCGGTAGCCAGCCGCAGGATCTCTTCGCGAGGCGGGAACTGGTTCAAGAACTCCGACACCGTCGCGGGGCGCACCCTGCTCTCCCGCGAGAGCATCTCGTACAGCGCTCGCAGGAAGGTCTCCCCGTTCCGCTCGTAGTACTCCCAGCAGTTCTCCCCATCCAGGACGATGGGCACCAGGTAGGGCACCGGATCCTCCTTCACCATCTCGTGGATGGCGATGAAGCGGAACATCAGATCCTCCGCTGCCTGCCGGCCGTTCATGCCCTGATAGGTGAAGCCGATGCGATCCGAGAGGTAGTGGTCCCGAAACACCATCGCCACCCTGTGATCCCCCGACCCGGCCCAGTAGGGTTGGTACAGAAAGCGTGGGTCGGAAAGGTAACCCCAGCCGTTCCGCTCGATGTTGCGCCCCAGGGAGCGAGCGAGGATCGCCTCGTCGGTGGCCAACCAGCGGATCTCGGGCACATCTCGGAGCAGGTCGATCAGCGGTTGGCTGACGGACCCCTCGGACGGCCACAGTCCGGCCGGTGGCCGCTCGAACACCGATTCGTGGTAATCCACGGCCAGTCTCAGCTGCTCCAGGGCATCTTGCCGCTGCTGAAAGCGCTCGCTGGGAAGGCGCAGCCAGGGGCTCGGCTCCTGGCCGCAGTTGGAGTCCATTACCAGGGGCAGAATGGGGTGGTAATAGGGGGAAGCTGTCAGCTCCACCTGTCCGCGCCGCTGAAGGCGGCGATAGGTGGTCAATGTGACCCCTATCAGCCCCCGCTGCTTGTCGAGGATAGTGCCCACCTCGTCCAGGGAGAAGTGGGAACCCTTGGCCACCAGCGCCCTCAGCTCCGGATCCCGCTGGATCCAGGTGGGATCGATCCATGCCAGGTTGAACCAGGCGACCAGGTCTCTCCAGTAGGTCTCGCCCAGCAGGTCCAGGTCTCCCCCGGCCTCCTCCTTCAGTCTCATCAGCTGCCAGTACCGAGGGTAGGAGCGGATGAAGTTGTCCCTGTTGACGCTGTAGAAGAGGGAATCGACGAACTGCTTCTCCTCCGGGGAAAGCCGCTCCTGCAGGCTGACCTTCCAGGCCCGGTCCAGGACCGTGCCGTTGGCATAGCCCTGCAGCTGCTCCAGCAAAGAGGGAACGAAGTTGAAGGTGGCGTGGACGGAGGGGTAATCCTCCAGTACCTCCGCCATGTGGAGGTAGTCCTTCGTCGAGTGGAGCCGCACCCACGGAAGGAGATACTCGCCGCTGTCCTCGTCCAGGTAATAGGGCTGATGCATGTGCCAGACGAAGGCAACGTAGAGAGGGTGCTGCATCGGAAAAGCTATTCCCTGGCCCTCAACTGCGGGAAGAGTATCACCTCTCGGATGGAGGCATTGCCGGTGAACAGCATCACCAGCCGGTCGATCCACACCCCAAGACCGCCCGTGGGTGGCATCCCATGCTCGAGGGCCGTGAGGAAATCCTCGTCCATGGGCTGCGTCTCCTCGTCGCCCGCCGCCCGCTCGGCCAACTGCTGGACGAAGCGCTCCCTCTGCTCCAGGGGATCATTCAACTCGCTGAAGGCATTCGCAATCTCTATGCCCCCTACGAAGGCCTCGAACCGCTCCACCACCGACGAATCGTCCCGCTTCCGCTTCGCCAGCGGCGACGTCTCGATCGGATAATCCACCAGGAAGGAGGGCTGGATTAGCTTCGGCTCCACGTAGTTGCTCAGCAGGGTATCGATCAGCTTGGTCCGAGAGCTGCCTGGATCCGGGTGCATTCCGATCTCCCGCATGGCCCCGTACAGCGCCTCGGTCGTCGCGTAATCCTCGTAGTCGATGCCGCTCTCGATCCGGATGGCATCCCTCATCTTCACACGCGGCCAGGGGGGCCGCAGGTCGATGCTGTTTCCGCCGAACTCGATCTTGTGGGTCCCCAGCACCTGCTCCGCCACGCAGGAGACCATGTGCTCGACCAGCGCCATGATGTCGTTGTAGTCGGCGTAGGCCTGGTAGAGCTCCATCATGGTGAACTCGGGGTTGTGCCGGGTGGAGATGCCCTCGTTTCGGAAGTTGCGGCCGATCTCGAAGACCCTCTCGAAGCCGCCAATGACGCACCGCTTCAGGTAAAGCTCCAGGGCGATCCGCAGGTAGAGGTCCCGATCCAGGGCGATGTGGTGGGTCGCGAAGGGCCTCGCCGCCGCCCCCCCGTGGATCGGCTGCAGGACGGGGGTCTCCACCTCCAGGAAGTCCCGCTCCACCAGGTAGCGACGAATGCCGTCGATGATCCGGCTCCTGGTCTGGAAGATGCGGCGCACCTCCTCGTTGGAGATCAGGTCCAGATACCGCTGCCGATACCGCTTCTCCACGTCCGTGAGGCCGTGCCACTTCTCTGGAAGCGGGCGCAGCGCCTTGGACAACAGCGCCAGCTCCTCCACTTCGACGGTGACCTCACCGGTGCGGGTGCGGAACGGCTTCCCCGTGACGCCGAGGAAGTCGCCGGAGTCGAAGGACTTGAAGAGACCATACTGCTCTTCCCCCACCAGATCCCGCCGGACGTAGATCTGGATCCGTCCGGACTGATCCAGCAGGTGAGCAAAGCTCGCCTTGCCCATCACGCGCACGGTGAGCAGCCGGCCCGCAAGGCGAACCTCGCTCCCCTCCAGAGCCTCGAAGCTGCCATGGATGTCAGATGCCACGTGGGTCCGATCGAAGCTGTACGGATATGGGTTGATGCCCGAGTCCCGTAGCTCCTTCAGCTTCCTTATCCGTCGTTCAACCAGGGGATCGTACTGCTCGTCCAAGCCGGATACCTTCCAGTCCGCGCTTCTCGCAAAGAAAGGATGGACCAGCCATCCTTTCCGGAGAACCTGCGAGATTACGGCGTCTCGATCGCAGTCGGTAGGGGCGAACCTCGTGTTCGCCCAGGGCGATCGGAAGGATCGCCCCTACGAGACGGCCTTGATTACGAGGTCGAAGCTGCCGCCGGGCGCCAGGATCGATACGGTCTCGCCCACCCGATGGCCCAGCAGGGCGCGCCCGATGGGGGACTCGTTGGAGATCCGGCCCTGCCGCGGGTCGGCCTCTGCCGATCCCACGATGCCGTAGACCTCCTCCACTCCATCGGAGTCCGCCACAGTGACGTGAGACCCTAGACGCACGTAGTCCGAGGGGGCAGCCTTATCGTCGATCACCACGGCGTTGGCCAGCATCCGCTCGAGCGACTGGATTCGGCCCTCCACGAAGGACTGCTCGTTCTTGGCGTCGTCGTACTCGGCGTTATCTACGGTGTTAGTGAACTCTTTCGCTCGACGGATCCGTTCAGCTACCTCATGTCTGCGGACGGTTCGAAGGTGGGTCAGCTCCTCTTCAAGCTTTGCCAAGCCTTCCCGCGTGAGGTAAACAGTCTTCTCCACGGCAAGTCTCCTGTTTGCGTCCACTGATGTGCGTGCGCAGAGGATCGACCGATGGTCTGGGAATTAGTAAAGACTGAGGGGAGGTGTTCCCCCTCAGTCTGTTACAGCAACCATATTATATGCAGCGCACAGCCTTTTGTAAAGAGGTTGGCTGTGGTAAAGCTCCCAATCCGCACCTCTCGGGCTGCCACAACAGCTTGCCAGTACCTCCACCCGTTCCTATAATGGCCCCACTCCTGGGGGCCCGTCCAGGACTGCCATCTCTGGACTACCGTCTCTCCCACCCACGTCTAGCCGATGGTGCGACCTCTAGGCAATAGCAAATCCCCAACTTCCGTAGCTGTAGGAGGAAGCTTTGAGAAAGCCGCAGTTGCTCTTCGCCCTGGCTGCCGCTGTCGCCCTGCTTGCCCTCGCCTCACCGGCAGGGGCAGCACCCGGAGTCCTGGACTACGACGTCCCCGGAGGCCACTTCTTCACCCAGACCGACGGCGGGCCGCTGGGGAGCAGCCCCACCGGCTACTCGGTGACCAACGAGGGTGGTATACCCTTCTGGGATGAGTTCAAGCGGCTGGGCGGGGAGTACGTCCTGGGCTACCCGGTCACCAAGCGGTT
>JAJZQR010000045.1 GCA_021806765.1 Chloroflexota bacterium
GTGACTCCCAAAGCGGGGTGCCTTGTTCTAGAGGGGAATACGGGGGGCCTCGCGATAGATGGACCAGCTATGGACAAGGAGACGCTGGCTCTAGTTGGGAGAGCGGCATCTGAATCCTCTCTTGGCTCCAATCCAAGGAGATAAGGGGGATGGGGAGTTCGCGAACTCTCCCCGGCTCCAGCGTCCTGAACCGCTGCCGCTGATCGCACGGTGGCTGCCAAAGATAAATGGGAACTGTCTACTCTGGTAATCCCAAAGAATGGCAATAGGCTGGAATTGATGCCGACGGGAGTCTAGCGATCCACTCCGCAGAGCGGTGGTGCATGCGGCCGTGGGCGCCCAGCGTGGGGGCCGGAGCGGCAGACCAGGTTACACAGGCAAGGGATTCAGGTCTGAGTCTGAAAGAGAGAGTCGGGCTGAAAGCCAATTCCTTCTCAGTGCCTCGGTTTCCGGAACAGACCCACCGCGATTGGCCGCTTGCGAGATTAGCGGCGTTTTGCATACGTGGAGCTCACAGACCTGCCGGACCGAGTGTCCCACTGCGGTGAAGTCTCTTACATCCCTGGCATAGTGGCCCCGCAACCGACGACGCCGTAGCCCGAGTCTCCCATGCCAGGCGTTTCCCCAGACAGACAAGTCAGGCCTGCGTCGCGGCTCTCATGGCCGATATGATCGGCCAGACGACGCTGCTCGGAGAACCTACCAGCCGACACGTCGTCGCCGGCATCGGCACACTCAGCCTATCCTGCTCTCATCGCAGGGCAAACGAGTTCGTTTGCCCTGGTTACGACATCGATGCCCTCCTCTCCTTCTGATGCCACGGCGGTGAACTGCTGCACATTGCCGGCATGGAGGCCTTCGTTTGGTGAACCGTCCGCCCCACGTGGACTTCGGGGATTCACCAACGCTAATCCTTGCTTCTTGTAACAAAACGGCAGCAACCACGTTGTATCGTTTGATACCCTCTGATCGGTCACGATCCAGAGAGAAGTCCTGGCTCCAGACGGAGTAGCAAGCGCCTGTAGCATGCGTGCTCTGGCGTGCCATTCCAGACTCCAGGTAGAGGCAGGGCATGCTCCGGATGTGGCTCCCGGGGGTCGCGGACGTTGTGGACCGCCGGAGGCGAGGGGGCCAGGATCTCCAGTTCGAAGAAACCGACGCATCTCCCCCGCCAGTCCCGCCAGTAGTCGCACCTCAGCGGCCCACACGCCAGCCAGGGGTCTCGGGATTCATTCAGGGAGCCGTTCTCCGGGTCAGGAGGTAACGGTGTCCGTGACGACCCTCTCACCGGCACGTGCGCTGCGCCGGCCCCGGCGCCTCGATTGGCGCGCCGTCTTCGGGCTGTTCCTCCTGCTGTTCGCCACCGGCGGATCGATCACCTTCTGGGGCACATCCTCGGACACCCGCGCCCTCCTCGTGGCGACTCGCGACCTTCCGGCCGGGGCTGAGCTCCGCGACGGGGACCTGGCCGTGGCCAGGGTTCGGGTCGACGACGCCATCTACCAGGCCGCGGTGCCGGCGGCGGAGATGGCGAGCCTCATCGGAAAGCAGTTGGCCGAGCCGGTTCACGCCCAGCAGCTGCTGGTCCAGGCCCAACTCTCTAGCCGCCCCCGCCTGGGGCCGAGTGAACTGGCGCTCACTATCGCCATCAGCCCCGAGACAGCGGTGGGGGGTCAGGTGCGATCGGGCGACGCAGTGCAGGTGCTGCTGACCCTCAACAAGGGCAAGCCCGAGGCGCGGACGACGGTGGTGCTGCCCCGTGCGACAGTCTATGACGTCGGGTACGACCAGCGGGTGACGGTGGTCAACACAGAGATGGCGGACCGCTCCGCCGCCCAGGGGCCGGCAAAATGGCTGACGCTGGTCGTCACCCAGGAACAAACCCTCCAGCTCGCCCAGGCCAAAGGGCAAGGAGACCTGGACGTGGCGCTGCTGCCCGCCGAGCAAGGGGGCAGTGCGAGAGAAGGAGGGACACAACCCAGGCCGTAGAGGGGGTGTTGGGATGGATCGGCCAGGGGGCATGAGTCCCCGAACGCTCAGGCTGGCCGTCGGGCTGGGTGACCCGGAGCGCGAGCGAGCGCTGCTCCCGGCCCTGAGCGAGTCCGGGGAGTTCGTCGTCGCCGAGCGCTGTCTCGCCGCGGACCAACTGCTCGCCTGTCTGGAAAGGGGGCAGGTGGATGCCGCGCTGGTCGCCTCCGGCCTGCACCGGCTGAACGGCAGCGTACTGGGCGACCTGGTGCGTACACGCGTCCCGCTGGTCCTGCTGACGACGACGGCGGGCGAGCAGCCAGGGCAGCAACTCGCCGAGGTGGTGCTGCCGCTGGACGCTGATGCCGAAGCCGTTCGTCAGGCGCTTGTGGCCGCGGTCCGGGGCGAGCGACCTCGACCGGCCTCACCAAGGGTGAAACAGGAACAATCACCTCCCCAGCCAGCGAAGGCGCCTTCACTCCCGCCGACCGCTCTCTCCACCATCGCCGTCGCCAGCGGCCACGGCAGCCCCGGGCGCACGACGGTCGCCCTCAACCTGGCAGCCGCCCTGGGCGCGGTGGCGCCGACGGTGCTCGTCGATGCCGATCTTTCCGGCCCGAGCCTCGCGGCCTGCCTGGACGCCGACCCCACCCGCAACCTGTACATGATCGCCCACGCCGAGCCGGAGACGGCGCGCGACTGGGAGCATGCCCTGGCTCAGGAAACCCAGCCCCTTTCACCTCGGAGCCCCCACGGTGTCGTGCTCTGCGGGGTCCCCAAGCTGGAGATGCGGACCGGCATCTCAGTGCGCTTCTTCGAGCGGCTCGTAGCCGAGCTCCAGCAGCGCTATCACCACGTCCTCCTCGACGTGGGGGCAGACCTCCTGGGCTCGGAGGCAGCGCTGCACCGGACGGCCCTTCGCCTCGGCCAGCGAATCCTGCTGGTGGCCTCCGCCGACCTGGTGGGTCTATGGCACGCCCGCACGGTTCTCGGTCTATTCACGGGCTCTCTGCAGGTCGACCTGGATCGTCTGGCCCTGATCATCAACCGCCACGACCGCAAGTACCACCACGGGCGAACGGAGATCGAGTGGGCGCTCGGCGTGCCCACAGCCGCAGTGATCCCTTACGACCACGGTGCCGCCCAGCGAGCGCTGGCCGCCCAGCAGCCGCTGGTGCTGTCGGGGCGGAGCCGAGCCGGCCGCTGTCTCCTCGATCTGGCCGAGCGGGTGCACGGAGGGAGCATCGTGCTGCCGCCCGAGCCGGCCCGTAACGGCCGAGCTCGCTGGCTGGGATGGGCGTCGGCTTTGCACCCGGGTCGAGTTCGCGGCAATGGCCCGGATAAGAGTGAGCTGAAAGGAGCGCCGGATGGCCAGTACGCCGCCCGCCTTCGCTAGCGGTCTCGCCTGGGCGAACACCGACCGGGTCGCCGAGCGCGCCCTTCGCCAGGAGATCCAGGTAGAGGTGGGCCGGCTGCTGGGCGAGCGGCAGTTGCTCACGCCCGAGAGGGAGGACGAGGAGCGCATCCGGGCCCTGATCCGGGAACGGGTGGCGACCTACCAGCGGCGGGCGGCGACGACCAACGCCCCGCTGCTCGCGGACCCCGAGGGGATCGAGCAGCGGCTCTTCGACGGGCTGCTCCGGCTGGGGATCCTCCAGCCGTTGATGGAGGCGCCGGCCGTCGAGGAGATCATCTGTAACGGGCCGAACCGGATCTTCGTGATCGAGAAGGGGCAGAAACGGCTCGTTCCCGATCTCTACTTCGACGACGACGAGGAGCTGCTCGGGCTGGTCAAGCGTCTCCTGGGGCCGCTGGGCCGCCGGCTGGACGAGTCCTCGCCGATGGTGGATGCGCGACTGCCCGACGGCTCCCGGCTCAACGCTGCCATCCCCCCGGCGACCTCCCGCTGGTGCTGCGTCACGGTGCGGAAGTTCATCCTGCGCGCCCACTCCCTGGAGCAGCTCGTCCAGCTCGGCACCCTCACCGAGTCGGCCGCCCAGTTCCTCGACGCCGCCGTCCAGGCCGGCGTCAACATCCTGGTCAGCGGTCCCACGGGCAGCGGGAAGACGACGATGCTGAACGCCCTCGGGGCCTCCATCGCCTCCTTGGACGAGCGGGTGATCACCGTCGAGGAGGTCGCCGAGCTTCAGCTGGAGCGGCAGTTGCCCGACTGTGTCGGTCTTCAGGCCCGGGCCGGCAACGTCGAGGGAGTGGGGCAGATCCGCATCCGGGACCTGGTACGCAACGCCCTTCGCATGCGGCCCACCCGCATCGTCGTCGGGGAGGTGCGTGGCGCCGAGGCGCTGGACATGCTGCTGGCGATGAACACCGGCCACGAGGGGTCGCTGACCACCATCCACGGCAACTCGCCCCGGGACGCCCTGGACCGGCTGGCGACGCTGGCCATGATGGCCGAGGAGCGGCTGTCTGGCGAAGCGCTGGCCAAGATGGTGGCGCGGACCATCGAGCTGGTGCTGCAACTGCGCTTCGAGCCCCGCACCGGCCGCCGTCGCCTGGTCAGCATCTTCGAGGTAGCCGGGCTGGAGGGCAACGTCATCACAGGCCAGGACCTGTGGGTGCTCGACCCGGCACGGGATCGCCTGGCCTGGACCGGCCTCCAGCCGCGCTGCCTGGCGAAGATGGCGCCCAAGGGGGTGCCCTACGCGCTGCCGCCGGCTGTTGAAGGGACGAGATGAGCCCTGCGAGAGGAGATCCCGTGGGAATCGGGGGCGGCAACCCCAAAGGAACACCGAAGTAATCGAGGAGTAGCCGCCAGGTAATCGGCGGCGAGTAGGGTGGGCTCGGAAAGGAGGTGGGCGGGATGACGGCGCTGCTGCTATCCGTCGCCTTTGGCGCGGCGATATACCTGCTGTACGAGGGGCTCACGAACCCCCGGCCGCCTTCCTCGGAAAGAAGGCGGTTGCGAGGCGTCGAGGAGTTCCTGATCCGCGCCGGGCTTCGCGAGGTATCGCCCCGGGACTTCCTTACCTTCTCTCTGGGCACCGGAGTCGTGGTGGGAGTTCTCACCCATCTCCTCCTGGGCTGGGGCGTGGTCAGCGTGATCGCAGCCGGCCTGGCAGTGGCGGCCCCCACCGCCTACTACGTCCAGCGCCACGATCGCCGGCGCGCCACCTTCCAGGTTGCGTTGGTCGAGGCGATCGGCCAGCTTCGGGACGGGATCCGCACCGGGCTCTCCGTCCAGGAGGCCCTGGTGGGCCTGGCCCGCACCGGCCCGGAGACGCTCCGTCCCGAGTTCGGCATCCTCGTGCGGGAGATGCGGCTGGCCGGCTTCGAGTCCTCGGTCGCCGCGATGCGGGAGCGGCTGGCCGATCCGGTCTTCGACGTGCTGGCGGCCACGCTCCTGCTCAACGACCGGCTGGGCGGGCGCAACGTCAGCCAGGTGCTCGACCGTCTCGCCCACGCCACCCGGGCCGAGCTGCGGATCCAGCAGGAGCTTCGCGCCTTCCAGGCCCGAAACGTCCTGTCCGCGCGGATCGTCTCGGCCGTGCCGCTGGTGGTACTGGTCGTCCTCCGGCAGGTCAACCCGGGTTATCTGGCGATGTTCAATGACTGGTCGGGCCAGATGGTGCTCGCCGGCTGCGTGCTCAGCGTGGCGCTGGGATACGGCGGCATGCTGTGGATGACGCGACTACCGAGCGAAGGGCGGGTATTGCAGCCATGAACCTGCCGATGCTCACTCTGGATCCAAGCGCACTGGAGCCGCGCTTCCTGATCTGGCCGCTGCTCTTCGGGTTGGGCGCCTACCTGCTGCTCACGGCCCAGCCCATCGGCCGGCCGAAGCCGGACCTGGCCGAGCGGCTGCGCCGGCTCGACGTCGAGGAGCGGATTCGGGCGGAGATTGGCGGGCGGGATACCCGGCCGATCTTCGCCTCGGCCGTGCTCGAGGGGATGCTGCGTCCGGTGCTGGACGACTTCGGGCGCCTCCTTCGGTCCGCCCTCGGCCGGTTCGGGTTGGGCGGCGGACAGGAGTTGGAGCGCAAGCTGGGGATCGCCCGGCCAGGGGTGGAACCGGTCCAGTTCTTCGGAGAGAAGATGGCCTCGGCCTTGATCGGGTTGGGGGTCTTCCCTCTGATGAACGGCCTCGGGACCCATCCCTTCGGCGTCTGGCCGGTATGGACCTGGCTGGCCGGCTTCGCCGTCGGGTTCCTGGCCCCGGACTGGGAGCTGGAGCGGCGGCTGGCAGCCCGGCGGACCCTGGTGGTGATGGAGCTGCCGATCCTTCTGGATATGCTGACCATCTCTACCTCGGCTGGACTCGCCTTGGAGCAGGGGCTCGGAGTGGTGGCGCGGCAGAGCCGGGGGGCGGTCGCGCGGGAGCTGCAGCAGGTAGTTCGGGAGATGGCGCTCGGCCAGCGGTCGGTCGTCGAGGCGCTGGAGGCGATGGCTGCGCGCAACGCTGTCCCCGAGCTCACCAGCTTCGCCGGCCAGTTGCGCGCGGCCCACGAGCAGGGCATCCCCCTGGTGCAGACGCTCTCGACCCAGGCCGAGGCGCTCCGAGAGAAGAAGCGGCTCCGCGTCGTCGAGGAGGGCGGCAAGGCTAGCGTGCGCATGATCCTGCCGGTCGCGCTCTTCATCCTGCCTGTCCTGTTCGTCGTGCTGCTGCTTCCGGCAGCGGTGGAGCTGATGCACCTGGGTGGATAGAAAGGGCCTGGGATCGTGCCGCGTTTCCCTGGACGGGGCGGCAGCGAAGGCAGAGGAGGTTTCGGGCATGTGGCTGCGAGTGGTGAGTCTCTACGTGAGTGCGGCGCTGGCGCGGTACTGGGAGCCGAGACGTTGGACCGGCGAGTCAGGCCAGTCGATGGTGGAATACGCCATCATCGCCGCGCTGATCGCCGTCATCGCCATGGCGGCCATTCAGGCGCTGGGTGGTGGCATCGTGGTGGTGTTCCAGAGGATCCTCGCTCACATTCAAGGCATCGGGTCGTGATTTTGGCGTCCGAAGAGGAAGGAGAAGAAAGCAGGCCGGCTGGCACGGCTGAACGGGGACAATCGATGGTGGAGGTCGCCGTCGCCTTTCCGGTCCTGCTGATGGTGGCGATTGGCCTCCTCCAGTTCGCCCTCTTCTGCCATGCGCAGAACGTGGTGATCGGGGCCGTCCAGGACGGGGCGCGGGTGGCGGCCTCGGAGGATCGGACCCTCGCCGACGGTGTCACTGCCGCCCGGGCTCTGCTGAGCGCGGGACTGGGCCAGAGCGCTACCGCAGTGATGGTGCGGGCCATCGATGGTGGCGATGCCATCGCTATCGAGGCTCAGGGCAATCTGCACACGATCATTCCCTGGGTCGCGGATGCCACGCTGCCCCTGTGGGCCCGATCGGTAGCGAGCAAGGAGAGGTTCAGAGTTGGCCCGGGAGGCTAGGCGACCGAGTCGCAGAGGCCGTTATCGGTCGGCGGGGCAGCTGGGTCAGGCGCTGGTTGAGACGGCGCTGGTGATCCCCATGCTGCTGCTGCTGGCCTTCGGCGTGGTCGGAGTCGGCCGGGTGACGCAGGGCCAGATGGGGGTCAGCGCCGTAGCGCGCGAGGCGGCCAGGGCCGCAGCCCTCGCCGATACCGTGGGGGATGCATCCACAAGGGGGCTCGCCCGGGGGCAGGAGGTTGCGACCGGCTACCGGCTGACGAACGGCTCCTTGCGGCTGACGATCGATCCGGGCGGGCTTGCCCGGGGTGCGACAGTACGCGCAACTGCACGCTACGACGTCGCGCTCGATGACCTCCCGCTGCTCGGCTGGGTGCATGTCCCGCTCAGCAGCGTCCATCTCGAGCGGACCGATCTGTACCGCAGCCACTGGCCGCCGGGAGGTTGACCGTGAGGTGGCGATCCTTTGGTCGCTCGAAGCGGACCGTTCAGTTGACTGGCAAGCAGTCAGGCCAGGTCATTCTGTGGACCGCTGTGATGCTGCCGCTCTTTCTGTCGGTGATCGGCCTCGCTGCCGACGGTGGTATCGTCTTCAGTGCAAGACGCGAGCTGCAAAATGTGGCGGACTCCGCAGCGCGAGCCGGGGCGATGCAGGTCGATCAGCAGGTCTACCGACAGAGCTCTGGGGCAACCGTGGTGCTCGACCTCTCGGCCGCCCGGCAGGTCGCAGCCCAGTACGTGGCCAGCCAGGGAGCGGGGATCACGGCGACGATCACGGCGGGACCCCAACAGGTAGTGGTTCAAGTCAGTCGAGACGTACCGACTAGCTTTCTGCGGCTGGCTGGGATCAACGCGGTGCGCATCACGGCCACGGCCCCCGCCAGCCTGCGATACGGCGTCGAGAGGGGCAATCGCTGAAGAGAGGTGGGGAATGAGAGCAGATGAGACGCTGAACCAGGCGACGCCGGGGGCCAACCTCGGGCCGGCGCATCGCCGGCCATACTGGATCGTCGGGCTGGGGTTGCTAGGGCTGGTGGTGGTCCTGCTGGCCGGGGCCTTCCTGCTGGACAAGCAGTTGCGGCCGCGAGTGGGCATTGAAACCCCGCCAGCCGCTGCGACCACTGCCAGTCCGACCAGCGCGGCTCCGGCAATCGCACCGCCCACGCTGCGACCCACCTCCGAACCCACGGCGCGACCTGTGGCCACAGCAACCGCTACAGCGTCAGCAGCGGCTCCGATCGTGACAGATGGCCCTGGCGGGCTGCGGGTGGCAACGTCCCCGCTGGAGCGTGAGATGGAGGCGGCATACCTGCACTACTGGGAAGTCCGGACGCAGGCGTATCTGGACCTCGACACGTCGCACTTAGGCGAAGTCATGGCCGGTCCAGAACTGACTAGGGCGGAGGCGCAGATTCGCCAGCTTCGGGCACAGGGCAGAGCAGGGAAGCTTGATGTCGATCATCGCATTGCCTTCGTTAAGGTCACGCCGGACGAAGCAGAGATCTATGACGAGTACCTGAACCGCAGTGTCTTCCTGGACGCTACTACGAAGCAGGAACTTCCCACGAAAGAGCCGCCATCCGTCGAGAAGATCTCCTTCAAGATGAGGAAGATCGATGGCAAGTGGAAGGTGGTCGATGGAACGCGATATGAATAGTGCGAACGGGCTTGCGGCAGCTATCGTAGTCGGCTGCCTGGTAGCGTCGTTTCTGATGCCAACTCTTGCTCTCGCCGATGATTCCGATCCTGGACGTTTGAAGGTCGACCTCGACAAGACTCGGACGGTGGTTACAAGCAAGGTCGAGAGCCGGCAGGACGGCGTCTATATCGAGATTTCGGTGCACCAGATGGTGCCCGGCACCTATGGTACGGAGGACTCCGACAGAACCAGACCGCAACTGACCAGTGGTCAGTCCTCGACAACCAGCAGTTCGAGCACGACTCCCTCCTCCAAAACGGAGACCGACTCCAGGCCCAACACGACGACCGCGACCAACCCGGGGCGCAGTTGGACCGACAGGACCGGCTACCACTGGGAGAGCCCGACCGGACAGGTGGTCACCGCCACGCCTCCCAACATCAGCACGGCGACTCGCCAGTCGTGGGTGGAGCAGTTCGATCAGCATCAGAACCAGAACCCATACCTGCTCTATGTGGATCAGCAGTTCAGCGGGATCATCTGGGTGCCGCAGTCCTCCAGCAGCAACAACGTCACCATCGTGCCGGCGCCGGCCAACGCGCCCCCGCCGGACACGGTGGTGTCGGGCAACGGTGGCAGCACCGACCCGCGCCAGGTCGCCCTGGACGCCCTCGGGCACGTGCCGCTGCCCAACATCCAGCTTCGCATGAACCCGGCGCTGGGCCTGGTAGCCATGCCGGGCTGGTTCTGGGTCGAGGGCTACGACGGCTCCTCCTTCGGCACCTCGCGAACCGTGAACATCCCACCCGAGGTGGGTTCCGAAGTTCCTACTTCGGTGGTGCCGGCCAACGACTCTCGCCGACAGGGGAGCTCCTTCACCGTCGACGTGCGGATCTGGCCGACCAGGTACGAGTGGAGCTTCGGCGATGGCGCGAGCGTGGTGAACCTGTCCCTGGGCAAGCCATATCCGGCGCAGTCGGACATCCAGCACACCTACGAGTACTCGTCGCTGCGCTTTCCGAGCGGGTTCCCGGTCTGGCTCACCGCCGACTTCGCGGCCGAGTTCCGCGTGAACGGCGGGGCACCCCAGGGGCTGCCCACGATCCGGCGGACCTACGCGAGCGGCTACCGGGTCCAGGAGGTCCAGCCGGTCCTGACCAGCAGGTAGGGCGATGGAGAGGAGGCGAAGAATGGAGAGGATGAGACCACCTGAAGAGGTGCCGGGGCGACAGGGTTATCTCGGTCTGCTCGGTCTGATCCTCGGGCTGGCCCTCGGCGCTCTGGCCCTGTACACGGTCGCGGGACCTCCCCACCTCCCTCGGGAGTTGCCGGGTTGGGACACCGCGGCTTCCACCCTGCGTGGTTCCTACTTGCCTCTCGAAGCCGTGGCTTACGTCCTGACGACGGCCGCCTGGGCGGTCTGGCTCTGGATCGTCGCGTCGCTCGCACTCCGACTGGTCGTGCTGGGCGCCGAGGCGGCGACCAGCGGCGCTCCCTGGGTCGCGGGCCTACGCGCGATCTCGGACCGGGTGACGCCGGCGATAGTGCGGCGGTTGGTCGACGGCGCCCTCGTCGCGATCATCGTGGTCAACCTGGTCGGCAGATCCACACCGACCGCCGCGGCGGCGGTCCTCACCTCGGTGGCCACTGCGACCGTCGTGGCTAGCCACGGAAGCGCACCACCGCAGCCGGCTTCCGATGATGGCCGGCAAGACCAGTCACAGCAAGTGGTGGAGTACACCGTCCAAGCCGGTGACACACTCTGGGGAATTGCCGAGCGGTTCTACGGCACCGGCCATGAGTATCCAAGGCTCGTCGCGGACAACGTGGGACGCCTGATGCCGGACGGCCGGCGCTTTACCCAGGCCGGGGTGATCCAGCCGGGATGGGTCCTGCTGATCCACCCCGCGAACCGGGTGGTGGAGGAGTCAAGCGGCGAGAGCTTCTACACCGTGCAGCAAGGGGATACCCTCCGAGGCATCGCCGCGCGTGTCCTCGACGATGAGAGCCGCTGGCCGGCGATCTTTGAGATGAACGCAGGCACGGCCCATCTGGAAGATGGCCGCACTCTCAAGGACCCGGGGCTGATCTGGCCGGGACTTCGACTGCGATTACCGTCCTCGGCACCCACTAGCGACGGGGAGGCGCCTGTGACAGAACCCGCTGCCCCACCAGTGGAGGAGGTCCCCGTCACCCCGGAGGCCATCACGGTTAACGAGACACAATCCCCGGCAATTCCCATCAGTCCGGAAGGGGAAGTGGCCGTCGAGGAACCTTCCGCTGCTCTCATGCCCGCGATCGTAGTCGAGTCGGAACCAGCGCCTGTGGAAAGCGCCGTCTCGCCGCTGGCTTATGGCGCCGCCGGCCTGGCCACCCTCGTGGCTGCTGGAGGCGCGATCGTGCTGTCGCGCCGACGTGTGCGGCGCAGCCTGAGCGAGCCGCCCGTCCGGGCTGTGTCGGAGGCGTGCTCGCCGCCGAGCAACGACTTCGCCGAAGCGGAGTTCGGGCGGGTGCTCACCCATCGCCTGCACGGCAATGAGGTGGAGCCAACCGTGCTGATAGCCGAGCAGGTCCTCCGCTTCCTGGCGGAGCATGGTGTGCTCGAGGCTTCGGTGGTGACGGCCCGGCAGGATCGGAACGCTGCCACGCTGGCGTTGAGCGTAGGGCTTCTCGATCAGATGCGCGTCCTGGAGCTAGTGGGCGAGCTCGGGGCACGGCTGGGAGGGACCGGACAGGCGTCCTCCACACCCGACCACGACGTGGCCATCCAGCTCTCCGGACTGAAGCTGGCAGGCCTCATCGCATCACCATCCCACAGAGTGGCAGGTCGTCTTCCCTTGCTGCCGATGGGTGCCCTGCCCAGGGGCCAGACGTTGTACGCCAACTGGCGAGAGCTCGGTCACATCCTGGTGGCCGGGCTACCCGGAGGCGGGACCGAGGTTGTGCTGACAAGTCTCCTCAGTGCCCTCGCCTCCCGTTGCCGCCCGGAGGAACTGCGCCTGTGGACCGTTGCCGACCGTCGCCTCCTGCCTCGGCAGCTCCTTCACTTGCCCCATCAATGCGGCGTCCTCGTCGACCCTGCCGACGAGGCAGGAGTTGGCCATGTACTCCAGCAGGTTCGGGCTGAGTTGATCCGCCGAATGCGGCAGTCCCAGAGTGAGGGCTCGCCGGAGCGAGCTCCCCAGCCGGTGGATCCGGACCTCGTGCTTGCCATCGGTGAGCTGGGCAACCTGAACGACGATGGAACCACGCTGGAACTGATCGGCGTCCATGGTCCAGCTCATGGGGTGCGACTGGTAGCCACAACCACGAGCCCGGCTGAGCTCGCGGTGGACCTGCTGGCCCACTTCGGGACCCGCCTGGTCCTGCAGACCCTGGACGACGACGAGAGCATTCGGTTGCTTGGACAGCCCGAGGCGGCCGACCTGGGCACCGGCGACCTCCTCCTCCGCATTGACGGGCGGCTGGCGGTGCGAGCTCGCGGGCTCCGCGTCTCGCCCGATCGGCTCGACGAGTTGGTGCGGCTGATGCGCGAAGCTTATGGCTGCACAGCCCCGATGCTTGCGCCGACCGTGGCCGCACCACACGAGGCCGAAGGTGACACTCATCCGACAGCGGCTGGGCAACCGCCAATAGCCTCAGAAGAGCTAGTGAGCCCCTCCTCCGAAGTGGCCGCCGAGGCCGAAGAGCCCAGGGTACACGAGGAGTCAGAAGATGCGGGCGAGCTGGCGCAAACCGTCGCGGGAGCGGCTGAGGGCAAGACCGCTCTCGAGAGCTTGGTGTCTGTCGGCGACATAGCTGTGGGCGAGGATCGATCGAACGGGCACCAGGGGGAGACCGTGGCCGGGGATACCGCAGTCGTGGCGGAGGGATTTCCCGACGCGGAGGACGTCACCCCTGAGGTCAGTTCGCTGGTCCAGATCAGGTGCTTCGGCGAGTTCGTGGTGAGGAGCGGAGAGCGCGAGATCACGCCGTCCTCGGAGGAGGGCGCCTCCTTCAAAGCCTGGGAGGTGCTGGCCTTTCTGGCTGCCCACCCGGACGGGGCCGTCTCCAAGGAGAGACTGCTCGCCGCCGTCTGGCCCGACGTGGACGCCGAGCGGGCCGGCAACCGCATGCGTGTGGCCATGGTCCGGCTGCGCGCCCTACTGGCTCGCCAGGTTCCCGGCATCCCCTCGGAGGCGGTGCGCGCCGACCGGGATGGCACCTGCCGACTCGACACGAAGATGATCTCCTCGGACGTCCACCAGTTCGTGGCGCTCTGCCGGACCGCGCCGAAGCTTCCCCTCGAAGAGGCGAAATCGGCCTTGCAGCAGGCACGCGCCCTCTACGGTGGAGACCTCCTGCCGGGTCGTGGAACCCGCCTCTATGAGTGGGTGGACGAGCGGGACGACACCGGCGTTTCCCTCCGAGAGAGCTATCGAGAGGAGTACTACCGGGCCACCCAGCGGCTGGCAAGGCTGTTCTGCCGGGAGAGACGTGCCGACCTAGCCGTGCCCCTCTACAAGGGCCTGCTCAAGGCAGAGCCCACCCTCGAAGACATAGTCCGAGAGCTCTACCGCTGTTACCAGCAGCTCGGGGACCTCAGCTCTCTGATCCGTGAGGACCGCCACCTCCGGCAGTCGCTCCGAGAGGCGTTCTACGATCCCGACGACCCTGAGGACAATCCGGACGACTACCAGCCCGAACCAGAGACAGTGGACCTATTCAGCAGGATCCGCAAGGAGTTGGAGACGAAGGCCTTCGCCCACGTAGCCTCGAGAGACCACAAAGCCGGGAGCAGCGCCTAGTCACGTCTTGCGGCCCCACAGCAGGGGGTACCCAAGGGGCCCACTGAAGTGGTAGGCCTTCGAGCATCATAAAGACAGGCTAGTCTATCGTTGGGCCTCATCCTCATTCCCTACTTTGCAGCTGGGTATTTGTCTCGGTAGAGACGCCGGCGCAACGGGCTGTGACAGAGACAGTACCCGGTCACATCGGGCTCGCCCGGGTAGATGAACTCATTTGGTGTAGCCAGCAGTTCCTGCTCGTATACCCGGCTGAGGCGATACGAGGCCAGAGCGGGCTCAGCCTCCTTGATTGCCTCGGCGAGCAACAGAAAGCCAGCGAGCGCCGACACGAAGGCGGTGGTTACCAAAGCCCGACCGCTTTCAGTCGAGACCGGCGCCTGGCTGTACCAGATCTGATCCTGGAGCAACTCAGGCAGGCGCCGGCCTACGTAGGGCTTAAGCGTCCCGGGCGGCAGGTTATTGCGCCGCTCGACGCCGCGAACGTTGCCATCGCTGAGCAGTCGCTTGCCGTCGGGAACCATCAACTCCGCCACGTACCGCTGCTCGAAGCCCGTTCGGTCCATCGCAATGTGAAGGGGGGAGCGTTCCAGAACCTCCGGGATATACAGGCAGTATAGGCAGGGCCCTTCCCCCAAGACGTCATGACGTGACACTTCGACCTTCGTCGGCCCTGTTGAGGCGTTCAGTATGCGCTCCGGCAAGGCGTCCTGAATGTCCCTTCGGCTCTCTATCGAGTCAACTGCCGAGATGGCCAACGGGAGCCGGTAATCGGGCGACAGAGTGTTGACATACTGCCTGATAGTTCCCGAGAACGGCGTGATATCCAGTTTCGGCAGCCACGACTTTATCAAGTCCCGCGCCCAGGGGGCCTTCTCGGGCTCGAGGGCGGCAGTGCCGTCGAGAACCAGGATCGCGCGGTCCAGATTGTGGCGCTTGAGCCTGTCGGGGTCGGCTATCGTCAGCTTCCCCGAGACGATCGGCAGATGCGCGAGCCCCCAGAGGAAGGCGGAGCCGATGGACCCTGCGCCCACTAGGACCGACTCAGGCAGATGGCCACCCATTAGCGGCGGGCCGACCTCCAAGTCTCCGACCTCCAGGTCTCCGACCCTGTAGGTCAAACTGGAAAAGGCGACCTCCTCGGCGGGCACGACGCCGGAAAGAACGTCACCCAGGACCAGCTTAAACAGTTCAGCCACGCCGAGAGCGGCAGCCACCAACGGCCCGACCGGGTTCTCGTCTCGGGGGAATAGAGGCGGCAGGGGATGGCGAGCAACCCGCGAAAGCCAGCCGGCGCCTGCGCAGTGGACCCTTCCAGGGTCTGCAACGGCGTCGGGGTCCGAAACGTGGAGGACTATTGCCCCTGCAGGAGGGTCATCCCGTAGCTCGGCTCTCACATCAGGGTGGACCCGGCCTGCGAACGCGGCCAGGGCAACGGCGAACGGCCCTTGGATGAAGGGGAGCCGGCTGTGTGTGTACGCATCCTCGGGAGCGACGATGATTAGCGGCCGGAAGAGGCGGCCAAGCAGGTTCACCGCGGTGAGCGCGGTGGTTTGCGTCGCCAGGCTCCCGGCCGTCTGCTTGCCAACCACGACAGCGATGGGGGTCTCGTCGAGGCGGCGTATGAGTTCCTCGCGGCTCAGTCCCGTGTCGGCCAACCGAAGCGCCTGCACGAAGCGTAGCCGCCCGTCCTCATCCTCTATATCACTCATGCGCAGTCCCCCTCGACGATGATCGTCTGCTTGGTTTCAGCCACGCTCAACTCCCTCCAGCTACCCTGACGAAGCACATTGACCGAGCATTCCTCGAGGCCACCGAGCGGCGCCTGGGCAAAGCCGGGAACCGTGATCGAGATGGCGCCCTCGTGACAGAGATAGGGATTCTCGGCATCGGCGTCGGAGTGATACGCTGGACCGGCGTGGGTGTGCAGCTTCGCCAAGACGAACCGGCCGGGCGGCAGCCGCAGGGCAAGCTCGGTCCACTCCTCGACGGGAATCTCCACGGCCAGGCCGTATTCGGTGCGGTAGACGATCTGCTGTGGGAAGTAGACCTCCTCCACCCTCGCCTCGACCTCCGACAGTACAGGACCCAGCCACAGGACGGTTGCCTCGAAGCCTCTCTCCCCCGAGCGCGCCAGCAGCACTCGGGTGTAGTCGACCAAGGACCTCTTGACCGTCAGGCAGCGTAACGTCCGTGGTATTATCAGGAACGGCTCTCCCATCAGAACACGTCCTTGCTCTGGAGATCGCGCGCCAGGCCCAACACGAGATCCCTGAGACGCAGGCGGCCCCGATACCTGTCCCAGGGCTCGTCGAGATGCTGGATGTGGGAGTGAAACTCGCGGGTACCCGGCCGGCACAGGAAGGGGTTGCCGGTCTCGTAGTGGCGATCCACCATTCCCGGTCCCTTGGGCCATTTCTCGAAGGGCAGCATTCCGACAGCATCCCAGCCTGTCACAAAGGCAAAGGACGGGGCATCGGTGTCGTAGTTGTCGCAGTCGAGAGCGGCCACTATCAACGACGTGCGTCGCTGGCCGAGGAGCGGTATCCCGGTGCCTGCATGACGCTGGTAGATCACCCGCCCAATCTCGACGACAAGGAGCCTCCCGCGGCGTTCAACCCGCAGAATGCTCCCCGTTCCGGCTACTTCCAGAAGCGCCGCCTCTTCTTCCGCGACCAGGGCTTCGACGTAGAACTTGTGCACAGCTACCTATCCATCCACGGTCCGACCGACGGTGCGGACCAGAAGTTGGTCACCGCTCAGCACGCCCGCACCCTCCAGCGACTCATCCAGCGCCAGGCTGCACTGCTCGCTTCCCCGCACGAGCAACACCTCATAGGTGCGACTCGAGTCCAGGTGGAACTGGTCAATGGCTTTGTCCAGCACCAGGCGAACCTTCTGATGGAGGTTAAACTCGGCCGGCCACGTGCCGCCGGACTGGGACTTGATCGTGAGACTAAGCTCATTCTTGTTCACGGCTGGAAACCTCTCTCTGCTTTGTGACCACCCGCCTAGTGATCCTTCTGATCGCCCCGCGCGTAGTGGGGTATCCATCGCTGCTTTGCAGCTGACAACATGAAGGCGCTTCTCTCCCATGCATGCCGTCTGTGTCTCTGGAGTAGTGGATCCATCCGCAGCCGAGCCCGGGCAACCCCAACGTGTGAGGCCGATGCCGAGCCCATCTTCGGATGCTGAACCTCTTTAGCGCCTCTTCCGATCTCCCTTATCTCCTTGCCCCTCGGGAACAACCCGCTTGGCTGGCTGCCTCACGTCCTGGCGAAGCGAGCGCCCGACATCCACCTGATCCGTGGTGAATCGGCCCTCCTCATCGCGCCTGATGTATCTCTTGTCGCCGGGATGGGGTTCGATCAACTCCCTTTTCCTAGCTGCCATCTCAGAACCTTCTTCCCTCGACGCGGACTATCCCGCGTCTCCTATTTCGTAACGCCTTGCTCTGGAGGCCACCGCGCTCTGGCTTCCTGCGCAGACCTCGAAGGCTCTTTGTGCCCAGTCTTGCCATCTGGATCGCGGTCACGGGGTGCCCCAAGATAGCCTATGCCGCCTGAGCCCAAGCCTTCTGCGCCGTCTTCCTGCTATCTGCTTCACTGTACCAGGTGAAGAGCGAGCCAAAAAAGAGAGCCCCTAAAGAGGCCAAGTGTAAAGGTACTGGTCACCTCCAGAAGTCGAGCTGAACCGAGCGCGCAGGATGGCTCCGGCATCAGAGAGCTTCCGCAGCCGCTGGTTGCAGGCAGTCAGCTTGATGTTGAGCGATTCGGCCAGTTCCGGCGCGGTCGCCTGCTTCTTGCTAGCCAATGCATCGAGCGTCTCACGGTCGGTGTCGGCCACCTTGCCTATGACGTCCCATCCCTTCGCGCCCTGCTTAACCAGGGCCAACTGGTCCAGTGACTTCAATGCGGCGTCCAGGTTCACCTTCACGTAGTCGCTCGCGCTTGCCAGCACTACAGCCCGGCCCGGATAGGCCGTCGCCAGGGAAGCGTAAAGGCGACCGAAGAGCTCCGAGGCGAAGCTGAAGTCAAACACCTCGACTCCCCTCATCTGAATCACCTGCACCCCACCCGGAGACAGCGCATCAAGCTGAGCCTCCACCTCGGAGCGGAGCCGGCGGCCGAGCTCATGCCCCCACAGCTTGCTCTTTCCTGCCCTATCTCGTAGCTGGAACTCGGCCCTCTTCTGTGTATTCATCTTCATCTCATTCACTGAAGGGGATTATCGCATCATCCGCTTGGGCTTGTCAACCGATCTTCTTGCGACGATCCGGGAAAGCGATGGAGAACTGCGTGCCCGTCAGCTGCGGCACGTTGAACCGGCGCCCCCGCTGCTGGTCCATGCGGAGGTAGGTCTTGCCCTTCCCGCTGCGAATATGGATCGTGCCGCCGTGGTTGAAGGAAAGCTCCACCAGGTGATAGAGGCCGTTGCCCCGGGTTGTCTCCTCGTGTTCGGAGGCTCCCAGGTCGAGGCTCGCCACGATGCCATCCGCGTCGGTCTGAATGTGGACAAACCTGGGGTTGCGCCGAAGGGTGGCCGCGATACCGGATCCCCTATCCGCGACGACAAACTGCATGAAGCGACCAGTCGGCGGATTGTAGATCTGCATGGCCGCGAGGCCGCCGCACGCAGCGGAGTTGTGGTCGAGGATGTTGTTGCACAGCTCCGAGAACACGATCAGCAGGTCGAAGGCATCCTGCTTCCGGAAGTGCAGGTGGTGGCGGAGCACACGCTCCAGCTTGTCAAGAACATCGCTGATCGCCTGGTCCGAGATGATAGGGGTGAGTTCTATCAGCCCCGGGTTGTTTCCCTCTAGAGCCTCCATCCACTGGAGCCTCGCCCTGCTGATGGATGTCGGCAACTCGATGCCCGTGGGCAGTGTCCGGAAGAAGCCAGCCCTCTGTAGATATCCGCCGCACCCCTCGTCCGGGTCGACCTCGAGCCTTACTCGGCAGCCCAGCTGCTCGTGCAGCTCGTGGCAACTGTAGGAGACACCAACGATGGCGAACAGGTCGATAAACCGCACGGCACGGAGATCAACGCAGATTTCCTTGCCGGAATCTGCCGACTTCAACAGCTTATCCAGGTAGCCGTCGAAATTGGAGGCCGTGAGGTTGGAGGAGTCGGGTTCAACGAGCGTAAACATGCGGGCATTATGAAGTTCGCCGGTGGGACGGTCAATATCGGGACTGCGCCCCTCCTGGCACATGGAGGGGACCAGCGTGATCACCCCGAGCTCCCTGCCTCCCATAAGCATTCGAGCCGATCATGAAGCCGCCAAGAGATGAGAGCGTGGTCCCGAGCGGTCGACATCCGTGTGGCTCGTTCATCCAGAACCACTGCTGGCAACGGCCAGATGGTAGCAGGAGCCAATCATCGAACGATCCAGGACTGGGAGACAGCATATGGGTGGAGGCCATCGGCGCCCTGACAAGTCGGCATAGTAACGCACTGGTGTCAGCCTCGGCTTCCTACCCTCGTGAAGTAACTCAGAGGTAACTGGCCTGAAGCATGGCCGCCCATAGACGGAAGGCCGATTGCGGTCGTCCTAACTGTTAATCGGGAAGTGCCTTGCGTGTAATGGCGGAGTAGCCGCCGAGTACTCGGCGACCGTCAGGCTGGACCCACAATCAACACTCGAGTCCAGGGGGTCGCCAGTGCAGCTTCCTTTCACCGTTGTCATTGAGCCGCAGGATATCCCGCACCTTCGGCGCATCGCCCGCACCTGGTGGGTCTGGGCCATTGCAGTCGGCATTGCCGCGGTCAGTATGGGTGGGATAGCCGCTTTCCGTACGGAGGCGCAGCAGCACATAGAGGCGGGTAGCGCTGCCCTGCAGGTTGGTAGCATGCCGCCAGGCACGACCGTCACGGTGGACGGCCAGGTGCGGGGATCCACGCCGCTCACCACAACCATTGCCTCCGGCGAACACCGAGTCAACCTTCGCCGGGATGGATACGCCGAGGTCACCTACGTAATCAGGGCTGGCCCTAGCGAGACGGTGACAGTCGATGCCGACCTCTGGCTGCGCTCTCCGTTGGTAGCGCGGCTGCGGCCCACCTATCCCGGAGCAAGCATTGCGGACGCCGACTTCCTTCGCGATGGCCGCGTCGCGCTCACGGTGGCGCTGCCGCCCGGCGACGAGCACCAGTTGTGGTTGGTGGACGGTCCAGGAAGTGTGCGCCGATTCGGTCCACTGAACGTGCCCGGGAGGCTCTCGGTCACAGCCGATGGCAAACGGGTCGCCTATCTGGCGCCAGCACAGAGCTCATCGGTTGCCGACGGACGGCTGAGCGAGGTGTGGGTCTCCAGTCGCGATGGGGAGCGCGGCGAGCGGCGCTATGTTCTTCCTGCCGACGCCCGCGATGAGCGGCTGCTCGACCTGAGCTGGGCGCCCGGTGGACAGCGCCTTCTCCTCGCCAGCCGCAAGCAGCCTCAGGGTGGTGCGTACCGCACCCGTTTGCTCCTGTTCGACGAGACCACTGGCGACGTCAGGGAGCTTGCCAGCCTGCCGAGCGAGGTCATTGTGGGCAGCTACGACTGGAGCCCGAACGGCGAATGGGTCGCCTTTCTCACACGGGCTGGCCAGATCACTTCCCTCTGCCTCTTGGGAACCGACGGCGACTTCCGCTACCTGGCCGACCTGGACCTGGAGGACTCCGACCCCCTGCCCATCCCGCCGCTGGCATGGTCTGCCGATGGGCGCCAGATGCTCTATGCCACGCCGCCGCAAGACCGGCCGGCGGGAGGAGGCTGGCTCCTAGGTTCAAGGCCAATAAGTGCGCTGTTCGCCGCGGAGTTGGCTCAGCCCGTGGGGCAGCGGCTGGGCTCAACGGATGGCGAGTCTCCAACCTGGCGCAGCGACGGGAGCATCGTGGCCCTGGCGCGACCTGCCAACGGTGGACCTCTCGTGCTACGGCTGGTCGACCCCGCTGGCGAGACCCGGGACGTTGCCGAACTCCCTCTGAAGGCCGGCTCCGCCTTTGCTGCTCGCTGGGACCCGGACCATGCCCAGGCGATCGTCGCCGTTCGTGGATCGACGAACTTCGGGATGAGCCAGGCCGAGTACTGGCTGGTGCGCTTCCGACCGGAGGCGGACTGATGATCCGCCATCGTCTCGTGCTCGCCCTCGGTCCCCTGGTCCTGGGCTTGGGCCTGGGTCTCGCCGCAACGACAGCCGCCCACGCTCAGGAGCCACCCGTCGAGCCCACGCCGATCGCTGCGCCGTCATCTTCGCAGGCCGGCGACAACCAGGGCCGAGGTGACTCGGGTGGCCCTTTGGACTTCCTGCCCGATCCCAAGCAGTGGGCTGCCGACGTGTTCAACCAGGTCCTCGTGAACCTCCTGCAAGGCATCTCCGGCGCCCTGCGCTCGGTCGTCAGTGGCGTCATGGGGAGCTCTCTCAACTTCATCACCCAGACGCCGCCGGCGGGCTCCTATGCCAGCCCGACTGTCCTGGCCCTCTGGAACCTGGTCCGGATCATCGCTAACGCCGCCCTGGTTCTGGTCGCCCTTTGGGGCGGCTTCAACGTGATCGTCCGGGATCACCTTGGCTCCCCCTACCACGAGGCGATGGAGCTCTTTCCGCGCCTGGCAATCGGGGCGCTCCTGGCCAACACCAGCCTCTGGTGGGCGCAGTTCGCCATCGACGCCAACAATGCCCTCTCCAGTGCCCTCGGCCAGGCGAGCCTGCCGGCCTGGGAGCATGCTGACACCACCACACAACTGCTGGTCGAGGTGATCTCTATCTTGATCTACCTGGTCACCAGCCTCCTCTTGCTTCTCCAGATGCTGATGCGGCTGGCGCTGGTCGACGTGCTGCTGGTGGTCTCGCCGCTGGCGTTACTCTGCTGGGTGTTGCCGCAGACCCAGGGATGGGCGCGGCTCTGGTCCAGCACCTTCTTCAGCGCGGTCTTCACCCAGTTCGTCCAGGTGCTAGCTCTCAAGCTGGGCGCTTCCCTCCTGACCGACGTTACACCGATGGCCGCGGACGCCTCTCTCCTCGCGGTTTTCCTCGGCATCGCCGTGCTGGCCGTGACGATGAAGGTTCCCAACCTGATGCGGAACCATCTGGGCGACGGGCTCGGCTTTGCCCGCTACTTCGGCTATCGACAGGCGGCGCGAGCCTTAGAGTCACGTGGCGGCGGTGCCGGCCGCACCGGTGGAGGTGCCTGATGCAGAACGCCCTTGTCTCGCTGGTTCTTTCCGGGCTCGGTGGCGATGCACTCAAGGCCGGTGCTGGCCTGGCCCTGGCGGTTCTCCTGACTCTGGCCTTTACCATCGCCAGCCTGGAGGCGATCTTCGCCGCGCCGGCCGGAATATCCACGACTCTGCCTGCGTCTCGGCCCGGTCGCGCTATCTCCAACTCGCCAAGCCCTCTGCCGGTGGAGATCGCCCGCACCCAAGTCGGGAAGCCCTACGTGTGGGGCGGTGCCTGGCCCGAGGTTGGCTTCGACTGCTCAGGCCTGATCCAGTGGGCGTTTCGCCAAGTCGGGATCGCCCTGCCGCGGACCGCCCAGCAGCAGTTCAACGCGACAGCCAGGATCAGTCCGGAGCAGATTCGGCCGGGCGACCTGGTCTTCTTCGCCTTCACCAATCCGCTCTCCGCCGACCCCGTGACTCACGTCGGCATCTACACCGGCCACGGCTGGATGGTCAACGCTCCCAGTGAAGGGGATGTCGTCAGCGAGATGCCCGTCTTCACCGGCTTCTGGGGCGCCCACTATGCCGGTGCCGGCCGAGTCTGGAGGTAGGCCATGGTACTTCCCCATCCGCGTGGTCCGCCCGATCCGTTCTGACAGTGCGAGCTGCACGGCCCCTACCAACCATAGGACCTCGCCTGGAACCATCATTCGTTTAAGGAGATTATCGCGGTGCAAGCGATCAACAGTCTGTTCACGAACTTGCTGAACATCGGCCTCGGCGTGGCCGTCACCGTGGCAGCGTTCTTCATCATGTGGGGGGCCTTCCTCTACATGAGCGCCGCCGGGAGCCCCCATCAGATGGAGAAGGGCAAGTCAGCCATGGTCAACGCCATCGCCGGGCTGGCCATCGTCCTTTCGGCACGGGTCATCGCCAGCATGATCCAGTCGGCGCTCGGTTCGGGCGTTTAGGAGGAAAGCATGTCTCACCGCCGCCACGAGATCCCAACCCACCTGAACGTCGAGGACAAAGCCTTCTACGGACTCTCGGCTCGCCAGGCTACATACCTGATCATCGGCATCTCCGGGAGCTACGGCCTCTGGAACCAGTGGCCCCATCTCCCAATTGGGCTGCGCCTCGCGCTCGCCTTTGGCTGCCTGGCCGTGACCGCGGCCCTGGCCCTCGCCCGTCCCTACGGTCGGGGGATCGAGGACTGGATCTTCGTGATCCTGCGCTACGCCGCAGTGCCGAAGGCCGTCGTCTGGCGCTCCAGCGAACCCGAGTCCGGCCCTCTGTGGCCATCGGCCGCGCACTGGGAGGAACTGACGCCACGCGTCATCTGGAAGGAGGGTCTGTGATGGGACGGTTTGCCTCGGTCCAAGCGGCGCACCTCGGTCTGGACTCGATCGAGGAGGGCGTCCTGTGTTTATCGGGAGGTCAGTACCGGGCGGTGCTCGAAGTGAGCAGCGTCAACTTCGCGCTGCAGGGCGAGGCCGAGCAGGAGGCTACCGTGGCCGGTTTCGCCGCCTTCCTGAACGGTCTGTCCTTTCCGGTGCAGATCCTCATGAGGGCCCTCCCGATTGACCTCGAGGGCTACCTGGCCGAACTGGAACATCGAGCGCTCCAATTCCCCGAGGATCTGGCCGACCTGGCCCGCGACCATGTGTCATTTCTCCGGCGACTGGCCAGGAGTCGCACACTCCTGGAGCGTCGGTTCTACCTGGTAGTCCCCGCTCAGGAAGGACTACGCGCTGGTGAGTACCCGCGAAACTGGCCCTTCAGCCGGCAAGCACCTGGACTCGACACCGCGGCAGCCCGCAAGCAGCTCACCTTCCGGTGCGCGGAGGTCGAGCGCCAACTCGTTCGCTGCGGGCTGGGTGTCCGACGGCTGACGAGCGACCAGCTTGCGCAGCTTCTCTACGACTGCTGGTGTCCCGAACTGGCGCGCGTTCAACGGGTGCGGCGCGACCTCGCCGAGTACACCGCGCTTATCGTTTCTGGCCCTAAGACCGGGGGCGCCGGAGCGGACTCTTCCCGAACTCAGCACCCGGGACTCAGCACTCAGCACCTGCCAAGGAGGCCGTGATGCCTTTCATCTCTATCCGCCGTCGGTCAGACCAGCAACCCCGGGGACTCTCGGCCGAGGAACGGCGTTTCGCCCTGGGAACTCGCTCCCTCGCCGACCTGGTCGCGCCCGCCGCCTCCGAGGTCGCCCGTGACCATCTCCGGCTCGACTACCAGTACACCCGGACGCTCGTCGTGACCGGTTACCCGCGCAGCGTCAGCCCAGGCTGGCTTTCGCCGCTGATCGACTTCGAGGAGCCGTTGGAGATCAGCATTCACCTCTACCCGCTGGAGAGCGGCCAGATGGTCTCCACGCTCACCCACAAGATGGTTCAACTCCACTCCTCGCGTCTGATGGCGGCCCGGGGAGGGCACCTGGCCGACCCCGAACGGGAGGTGGCCTACGAGGATGCCGAGCGGCTCCGCGATGGCCTGCAGCGAGGCGAGGAGAAGATCTTCTCGGTGAGCCTGTACCTTCTGCTGCGCGCCAACTCCCTCGCCGCCCTCAACGACTTGACCCGACGGGTCGAGGCTACGCTCGGGGGCATGCTGGCCAACTCCAGGGTTGCCCTGCTGGAGCAGGATGCGGGCTTCCGTTCCTGTCTGCCCCAGGGCCAGGATGGGCTCTCGGTCTACCGCAACCTGGATACCAGTTCCCTGGCGACGATGTTCCCCTTCTCGTCGAGTACGCTGTCAATGGACCGTGGAATCCTCTACGGCATCGCCAAGCACAACCACTCGCCCGTCCTCTTCGATCCCTTCGACCCCAGCCTCGAGAACGCCAACATGGTCGTCTTCGCCAAGTCGGGCGCCGGCAAGAGCTACTTCACCAAGCTGATGGCCCTGCGCAACCTGCTGGCCGGCGTGGATTTCCTGGTGATCGACCCGGAGGACGAGTATCGCACCCTTTGCACGGCGGTCGGTGGCCAGTACGTTCGCCTCGCCAGCTCCTCCGGCCAGCACCTCAACCCCTTCGATCTGGCGCCGGTGGTTGACGACCAGGAGGGCCGCGCCCCCCTGGGCGAGCATGTGGCGGCGCTCCTTGGCCTCTTCGAGCTGATGCTGGCCGAGCCGGGAGGGTCACTCAACGCCCATGAGAGGGCTGTGCTGGACCGGGCCGTCTTCCAGACCTACACCGCCGCCGGCATCACCGAGGACACTACAACCCATGGCCGCGAGGCCCCACTCCTCCGCGACCTCCACGGCATTCTTCTCTCCAGCAGCGGCGAGGTGGCGGCCAGCCTCGCCACGCGGCTTCGCCGCTATATCGAGGGCTCTCTGGCGGGACTCTTCTCAGGTCCCACCAACGTCGCCCTGGACCGCCGCTTCGTGGTGTTCAACGTCCAGGGGCTGGAGCCGGAGCTGCGGCCCCTCGGCATCCACCTCATCGCGAGCTTCGTCTGGAACCGGGTTCGCCGCTCCCGCCGACCCAGGCTCCTCATCATCGACGAGGCCTGGAGTCTCATGCAGTACCCCGAGGGGGGAGCCTTCCTGGCCAGCATGGCGCGCCGGGCCCGCAAGTACTACCTGGGGCTCGTCACCATTACGCAGGATGTGGCCGACTTCCTGGGATGTGACCACGGTCGCACCCTGCTGGCCAACGCCGCCGTCAAGCTGCTGATGAAGCAGGACAGCGCCACCATCGACCCCGTCGTGGGGACCTTTCAGCTCTCGCCCGAGGAACGCCAATTCATCCTGGGAGCGAGCAAGGGCGAGGGGCTGTTCTTCGCTCGGGGCAACCACGTGGCGCTTCAGGTGGAGGCGAGCCCGGCGGAGCATCGATTGGCGACGACGGCGCCTCGCGAACTGGCGGAGTGGGAATCGGAGCGGTCCTCGCCGGGAGCGCGCGGCGGTACCGTGAGCAATGAAAGGCAAGCAACGCCGCGTCGGCGGCTTGGCGTTGCCCCAGAAGGAGGTGAGTGATGGCCAGCACCACCAGCTACCGTTTCGATGTCGAGGCGCTGCGGCGCAAACACCCGGTCGCGGAAGTCATTGCCGGATACAACATCGACCTGCGGCCCAGCGGCCGGGCACTGATTGGCCGCTGCCCCTTCCACAATGACGGCGGGAGGCCGAACCTCACCGTCTACCCGGCGACGCAGAGCTGGTACTGCTTCCGCTGTGGCGTGGGGGGCGATGCCATCGAGTTCGTCAAACGACGCGAGGGGATCGGATTCGTCGAGGCCTGCCAACGGCTGGCTGGTCTTCAACCAGGGGCGATGAGCCACACTCCATTGCCGCAGCCCATGCAGCGGGAGCGGTGCTGGGACCGGCTCACCCTGGAGGAGCAGGTGGTGATGAACACGGCCTGCGCCCTCTACCAGCACTCCCTCTGGCGCGAGCCCAGGGCGCTGGACTACCTCCGGGAGCGGGGCGTCCCTGACTGGGTCACTCGCCAGTGTTCCCTCGGTCTGTCCGATGGCCATTCGCTGGAGGGGCACCTGCGCCGCCGCTCCGGACTTCGAGCCGCCCAGGAGTTGGGGCTGCTGGGAAGGCCCAAGCGCGACAGTGGCGCAATGAGGTTGCGCGAGCTGCTGGGTGGACGAATCGTCGTGCCGGAACTGCGCGGAGGCCACTGCATCTGGTTCATCGGGCGCAGCCTCGACGAGGGACCGAACGCCCCGAAGTACCTAGCCCTTCCAGGCGAGCGGCCCGTACTCGGCCTGCAGCAAGTGGTCGGGCGGCGAGAGGCGTATCTGTGCGAGGGGGTCTTCGACTAGTGCGCCG
>JAJZQR010000046.1 GCA_021806765.1 Chloroflexota bacterium
CAGTTGAAGCAGTACCTGGCTGTGAATAGATGGGCATGGACCCAGTGAAGGGCTACCTGGCTTCCACAGTCAAGACGCCATATTTTTTGTTCATCGGCGATCAACAGTATCTGTCCGCCATAGACGAGTTGAAGGCTTGCGGACTGGCTTTTGTCCCAATAAGTGGTTTCTGTGGCGGAGATGACAAATTGCCCGACATCGATGGGCTTCTCAGTCATATCGAAGCGGCTGATGCGAATGCGAACGAGAAGAAGCTTGTCGTAACGGGGCTTGGAGAGTTCCTCGCACTGCGTGGAACCGCCGAGGCGACACGCACTCTGTCGAGGTTAAGAGACCTCAACGTCGGTGGTGCGAAGGTCATTCTGCTACTCCGTGGGCTTGCCTCGCTGATTATCGGACTACAAAACGACCCGCGCTTTGATAACCGCAGGCATAGTGTTGTAGGCAGAGCGGAATGCGACCTTGCATTCACGCTCGCCGCCCCGTCGGTCGGTTTATCAGCGTTGCCTGGTTTCAAAGCTATGCTCGTCGAATTGGAAAACGGTCGGAATGGCAGTATTGTTGTGAATACCGCGGTCAACCTCGACAAGGCGATATTGACTGTGCGTCGAATCAGCAATGCCTACGAGGGTATGAAGTTCTCGACAAGGGGTTTTGCCTTAGCGCGTTCCTGCGGAACTGACGATCAGTGGGCGGAACTGCTTGCGGAACTCAACCAAAGCAATGGGTCGCTTGATGCTGTATTCGAAAAGCACAGGCTTGGCGGTAATCTTGAGTCCGATTTCTACTATCGTCTCGCGGGAAACGACTATCGCAATTGGCTCTACTATATCTGCCTTGAGCGTGGAGTCGATACTCTGCGGAATTCCTACCTTCGGTTCGTGTTGGACAAGACAAGCCGCTTTGAGGAGTTCGCTGGCAATATCCTCAACGCGATTATCGAAATCCCGCACACAGACAAGCGGTTCCCAGCATTCTATCAGGAGCGCAAGACGCTGGTCGAAAAGTTCCCAGAATCGGATATTGCGGATTTCGTAGTGAACAGCCGCCAGGTAGTGGCAGAGAGCATTTATAGGCTAACCGATGGCACGAGACCAGAACGCGAAGAGATCGTCGCTTGGCTCTCAAACAACGAGTTGACTCCACAACTCGAAGCCATCTATCCGGCATTGGCGGCGTACCTAAAGAAGTATGTCTTCAAATGCCCCGAACTTGCGGAGTTGCTGACCGATTATTTCGAAGCATACAAACGTCAGAAGCTGTCCAACCGGCTCGAACCAGGATTCTTGGAAAAGGTTGACGAGCTTGCAAGGTCGCGGGTGTTCAATCGTCTGCCCACGCGAGACGAGATTATGGACAGGGTGGATAAGAACGGAACCTACCTATACTGGCTCGACGCACTCGGCGTTGAGTATTTAGGGCTTATTGAAGCCTTGGTGCAGAAACGAGGGCTTTCCGTTCGTGTCAGCATTGCCCGTGCTGAATTGCCGACCATAACCTCTATCAACAGGGGGTTCTTTGATGCGTGGCAAGGCGGCAAAAAAGAAAAGAGCGACGAGTTGGACGACACAAAGCACAATGACGCAGGTGGTTACAACTTCACGGATAACGAACTGCCCATCCATCTCGCCAAAGAGCTGGATATCATTGCGGCGATGATAGACAAGGCGGCAACGGAGCTGGCTCTCAGACACTGCGAACGATTCTTAGTTGTCAGCGATCACGGGGCTTCTCGTCTTGCCGTTCTGCGCCGCAAAGAGGAACAATACGACACCGACACCTCCGGCGAGCATTCAGGACGTTGCTGTAAGTCGTTCCAACCCTACGACCTTCCGTTTGCTGCGGAGGAGAACGGTTATCTTGTGCTCGCCGATTACGGTCGCTTCAAAGGCAGCCGTGCCGCGAGCGTCGAGGTTCATGGTGGAGCGTCCTTGGAAGAGGTTGCTGTCCCCATTATTGAACTTTCGCTGAAAGACGGAAGAATAACCGTCAAGCTGGTCGATGAGAGGGTGACAGTAGACTTCCGTACCGGTACGGAGATTGAGTTGTTCTTCAACTCTCCCGTGCGGGACGTTTGCGTTGTACTGAACGGCAAGCCCTATCAGACAGTCCAGACTGATGGAAACCACTGGACCGTTAAGCTACCGGACGTGAAACGAGCGGGCGACTACCCCGCGGATGTCTACGCCGGGGACAACCTGATTGGCAAAATAGTGATTAAAGCGCAAGGCAAGAGCGGCAAAGTCAATGACGCCTTTGATGAGTTGTTTTAGGAGTTGCTACCCATGATTGCAAAACTCAGAAACTGCTTTGATGAGATGGTCGTGTACAAAGACCTCAAAAAGAGCAACTTCTTCTCCGCTCTGAGCCTTCCCTCCTTCATGCGCGACTGGCTCTTGAGAAAGTTTGAGGACGAGAACGGCCGCTTCGATTCCGACGAGTTGGTTCGCTTTGTGAGGACTTATCTGCCTCGCAAAGATGACTGGACAGCGATAAAGAATCAGGTGGTAATCGAGCATGAACGAGTGAAGTTCCTCGCCAAGGTGTCGGTTGACATCGACATCAGGACGGGTGAGGTCTCTTTTTCCCTACCCGACTTTGGGTTGTCGAGCAAGGACACCATAATCGAGGATGCTGTGTGGCAGACCTGCAAAGACGACTTAGTGCGCGGTCGAGAGACGTGGGGAATGGTTGAAATCGGATACCGTCCGCCTGATGACTACGACATGGAGTTTTCCAATAGCAAGGCGAAGGGTGCCAATCGCGGAAAAATCAAGCTGACTGCCTTTAAGACCTTCTGCCCGTACACGATTGACATCGACTACTTCAAAGAAGCGCGGCGTGAGTTTACCACCGCGGAGTGGCTTGATGTCCTGCTGGGCGCAGTGGACTATAACGCAAGCGGCTACCTCGGTGACGAGGAAAAGAAACTCACGATGCTCACACGATTGCTTCCATTCGTAGAGAAGCGGTTGAACCTCATTGAACTTGCCCCGAAGGGAACCGGCAAATCATATCTTTTCGGACGTGTCAGCCGCTTCGGGTGGCTTTCGAGCGGAGGCGTAATGAGCCGCGCGAAGATGTTCTATGACCAAAACAAGCGCGCTGAGGGCTTGGTGTCAGGCAACGACTTCATCGCCTTGGACGAGGTGCAGACCATCTCGTTCACCGACGTTGACGAAATGCGCGCGGCGCTGAAAGGCTACCTTGAGTCGGGCATCTTCACCGTTGGCAACTACGAGGGAACTGCCGAAGCGGGCGTTATCCTCTGTGGCAATATCAAGAAAGAAACGATGGACGAGGACGGTTTCGGCAATATGTTTGAGGAACTCCCGTCCGTATTCCACGAATCAGCGTTAATAGAACGCTTTCACGGCTTCATCAAGGGATGGAATATCCCAAGAATGAACGACGACCTCAAGATTGCGGGCTGGGCACTGAATTCGGAATACTTCTGCTCGATAATGCACGAATTGCGTGACGATATGAGTTATCGTGCCGTTGTGGATGAACTCATCGAAGTTCCAGAAGCCGCCGACACCCGCGATACCGAAGCTGTCAAGCGCATCGCAACGGCGTACCTGAAACTGCTCTTCCCGCAGGTTCGCAACGCAAACGACGTAACCGCTCGTGAGTTCAAGCGTTACTGCCTCGACCGCGCGCGGAAGATGCGGGATACGATCAAATACCAGTTGGGAATGCTCGACGTTGAGTATCGCGGGAAAGACCTCCCCGCTTTCAGCGTCAGACCCGACCCTGAAGAAGTGGGGTAAACAAGTGGACAAGAAAAACTGCTATGTCTGCGGTAAAGAAGCCCTGAGCAAAAATGAAATCGGGCTGACCAAGAAACTAGTGGGCAGAAGCTCCAAGCGTTTCTACTGCCTTGATTGCCTTGCCGAGTGTTTTGAAGTAGACACGGGGTTTCTGCTTGCCAAGGTAGAGGAATTCAAGGAACAGGGTTGCGGATTATTCTAAGGAGGTGCCCATGCCGTGATTTACGCTGATAACGCCGTGACAACGAAAACATCAGATTTGGCATTTGAGAAAATGCTTCGGCTTCTGCGTGAGCAGTACGGCAATGTCTCCAGCCTGTACGCACTGGGTATGAAATCGAAACGAGCAAGCGAGCAGTCATGGAAGCGACAAAGGAAGTAGTTGAGGCCATAACAAATGCCTACGATAAAATCAGGCAGACCTTATCCTTTTAACGATTTGCCCCTATCACCGCTAAAAGGGGGTGCAGGTTTTCCGAAAGACAGACGGTACGGCGGCAAGATCGCCGGCACGAACCACATTTCACAAAACACAAAGGGCTTCCGAAGTCGGCTGATGACATCGAAAGCCCTTGTTCTGCGCGTTTGCAAGCCCCAATAAAGCAAAAGCGCCGCGCGATTTCTAGCGGCAAATTGTATGAAAGACAGTATCATTAGTTCGAGGACCCTGACCGAGGCCAGCTCGTCGGAGAAGCCCGTGAGCAAAGCCCCGATCTGCTCCCGAAGGCCGCTCCGCTCCAACCACTGCACCTCGCCCCTCTCCGCGATCAGCGCCTCGGCCTTCCCTCGTATCTCTTCCCAGCGAGGCCGCAACGGAGCCATGAGCGCCGGCTCCACCACCTCCAGGAACGGGTTGGAAGCGTATCTCGTGTAGAGCAGGTCCAAGCGTGGGTAATCCTCGTGTGGCGTGACGCTGGATGGAAGCGGCCTTTTTCTACGGCGGCAAAGGCAGCTTGATGATGGCGCAGGTCTTGCCTGTGGCAACCAGAACAAGCTCGACATGGGAGGCATCCTTGGCAAGAAGACAACGCCGCCCGCAGCCTACCGCTCAGGTCCACCTTACCCCCGCCCGGACTACCTGTTGCCTCTGCGGCGGTGCCATGTGGGCCGACTACCGCAACACCCGAACGGTCACCACCCTCGAGGGTCTATGTCGCCTCGTCATGACGATCCGCCGCTGTGCCGATCGCAACTGCCAACTCTATCATCGGCGCTACCGTCCTGAAGACGAGGGTTCCTGGGCTCTGCCTCAGAGCGAGTTCGGCCTCGACATCATCGCCCTGATCAGGGCCTTGCGCTATGCCGAACATCGCAGCGTGCCCGAGATCCACTCTGAATGGGGACATGGATCATTCCTCACTGAACGTCAGTAGGGAACTGCATGGTGCGCTTCAGCAGGACATAGCCAAGAGCGGATCGATGGCCCGGCTCTGCAAGGATGCTAGATCGTGTATTCCGTCGAGAGGCACAGCCTGGACGACGCCCTTGTCGAAACCCCACTTCTCAGAGATTGCCATCACCTTCCCCATCTCCCGGGTGGGAACCATGGAGAGCCAAGCCGATCTCAGGTACCCGTAACGATAGCCGACGGGCCCGCCCTCAGCGTCCTGCTTCATCCGGAAACAGCCGAGCACGACCACAGGGTCCACCCCTTTGAAATCGAGATCGACGAAGACGATGCCGAGGCCCTTCAGGTCCAGAGGGCTATCTTCCGATCGATAGTATCGAGAGACGTAGGGCGCCAGCCACCATTCAGGGCTGTTGATGTCTTTGGACTGCTCGGTGCCGACGGTGTTGCCATGGATGCAGCGATAGCCAGCGTTGGCCATCAGGCTGTCGGCATCCTGCAAGAGGCTCGCGGACTCCTCGTAGACTTTTGTCACGTTGTCGAAGGTGATCTTTATCCGATCGGCGATCTCGGTCATGTCGCGCACCTCACATAGAAGCTGATGACTGTCGGGGCTGGGGGCAGATGCCAGTCATAGTTGCTGACCCTTCGGGAGGAGGAGTAGAAAACGGGGCTCTCCATCGGGGTCTCCCGCGCTACCTGGAAGGTGCAGTGGCCGGTTGTGACGAGACTAGCGCCGGCGTAGACGGAGCCGGCCGCAACGCCATCAACGTGCCCGACCGCGTCAAAGCCGGCGAACCTCACGAGCCGCTTCTTGACGAGAAGCTGGCGAAGGTCATCGAGGATGGGTCGCTCATACTCCATTGGGTTGGCACGGGCAAGGATACGCTGCAGGTCAAACCAAGTGGCCCAGAACAGGTTGACCCGGGTGTGGTTAGGCAGGAAATGGGCGATCTCGTCGATGGACTCCTGCATGGCGAGCCTGGGCATCGACCGATGAGCGGTCACGTAGACCAGGGTGTGACAGCACACGTGCTCCCGCAGGAAGTGGTCGGGCAGGTGGAAACTCCCGGCCGGGTCGAGCAGCGCGAGATACTCTCTAGCCAGTTGATCACTAGGGGCGGACGCCAATTCGAGCTCCTCGCCGTCCAGCGCGGAACTCGACTTCGCACTGAAGTACTTGGCCTCGACCAGGACCAGGCAGAAGCGTCTCGACGAGTCTTCCAGGGCAATCAGCACATCCGGTTCACAGGCGGCGAGCCAGGACCAGAAGCGATAATAGGCGCGTTCTATTGGAGCATCCAGAAACGTCGCGAGGGATATCCCGTCAACCGTCTTGGCCCCCCTTAGAAATGGGAGCAGCAGAAGCTCCGGCCGAACGTAGCGGCAGGCGGCGAACACGTCCGAGGTCAGCAGGTCCTCCAACTGGTTGGAAAGGTTGCTGCCAGTGTGGGAGATCTTGCCGTGGATCTCGGCGATGGTCATTTGACGGCCTCGAGAGCCTCGGCGGGACTGGCGCTGTTGTAGGTGCTGCACAGTCGACGGACAGTCTCCGCGATCTTGTCTCGCAACTGCGGCGGAGAGAGAACCTCGACTTCGGCTCCCCAGGAGAGTATCCAGGGGGTGATCTCCATCGTGCCTGCCACGGTCACGGCGAAGTCCAGCGTTCCGTTCTCTTGCTCCCTCAGCGATTGAGATGGGTGCCAGGTGCACTCTTTCACGCGTGCGGCAACAAGGGGACTGAAACGGAGTTGCACCTCCACCTCCTCGTCCGCGACGATCCCCCAACTCGACTTCAAGTAGCTGTTCACGTCGAAATCCGCGGGGATCTCGTAGAGCTGATCGGTCAGCTCGATCTGCTGAATGCGCTCCAACTTGAAGGTGCGCAGCGCCCCAGCATGATGGCAGTGGCCGATGAGGTAGCAGGAATGCCCGATGGGCGAAGGCTCCAGGAAGTAGGGCTCAACGAGACGCTCCTCCAGACACCTCTGCCCGTCCCCCGTTCGCGGGTACCAGAGACGCACCCGCCGGCCAGTGGCCCACGCCGTTGACAGTATGTCGAAGACCCGTGAGTAGCGGGGGTTCTCGGCCCGGGGCAGCATGCCGCGAATGGTCTCGGAGACATGCTGAGCCACGGCTTTGGGCAGGGCGGCGGCAAGCTTGGCGAAGGCCGACTCGATGTTGAGATCCCGCTCGTCAGAGTAGCGAGAGACCAGCCGAGCGGCCAGGTAGAGCGTCATCGCCTCCAACAGGGTTAGCTTGAGCGGCGGTAGAAAGACGCCTTCCTCGAGACCGTACACCCTGCCTTCTTGCCAGATGGGGTATCCCAGCTCGTCCTGCAGCGCGCGAAGATCCCGGTAGCTCGTGCGTGTGGAGACCTCGCACAGCTCTGCGAGGTGCCCAATCGGGAGCCCCTGGGGATACTGGTACAGGGTCTGGGCCACGCGGAGAAGTCGGGCGGTGCGGTCGCGCTTGGCTTCTGACATCGTGGACTACCTCCTCAGCAGTCGAAGCAGTTCCAGGATGCGCCTTGGCGGAACAGGGTTGATGGTAGTTGTTAGCAAGACCCCTGTCAATTCGCGCGACCATCCTCTCAGCGATCCGCCGACCCTGTACCGACGGCGACTCCACAGGATCTGAACCCGGTACGAATGCCGGAAAGTTGATCAAAGTCGCGACAGTCTAGCTGTCGCACGGGCCCGCTAGGATGTTCGCGAAGAAGGTTGAAGACCGAGCTGTGGAGCCGTATCAGCGGCAAGAGGAGGGCAAGATGCAGGCGATTGTGGATGGCTACCTGGCGAGCTTGAGTGTAGGAGAAGGAAAAACCTTTGGAGGCATGCACCTCTTTCCGGTCTCAAGGAGCGGAGAGAGTCCTCTTCGGTACCGAGTCCTGCTCGACGCGCTAGCAAACGGATCGGTCGAGGTGCGAGAGCGGCCGTCTGCTTCGGTTCCCGAGTTGTGGCTGGTGAACCGGTCTGGAGACATGGTCTTCGTGATGGACGGCGAGGAGATCGTAGGAGGCAAGCAGAACAGAATGGTCAACGCCTCCTTCCTGATAGCGCCGAGGAGCGAGGTCATGCTGCCGGTAACCTGCGTGGAGCATGGTCGCTGGCACGACGTGGCACCCCGGTTCATGCCGGGGGAGGCAGCACCTGCGTTCCTGAGACGAGAGAAGGAAACGCAGGTGCGCGAGAACCTGCGGGTCTCGCAGCGACATGAAGCTGACCAATCAGCAGTGTGGGATGCCATCGCTCACAGGCAGCGCGAAGAGCGTGTGCAGTCCCCAACCGGCGCGATGAACGACCTGTACCGCGGCAAGGAAAAAAGCCTCGGCGACTATGAGCGGGCATTCCCGGCGGCGGAGGGCGCGATAGGGATGGCCGTCGCCTTGAATGGCCGAATGGTAGGGGCCGACCTGTTCGACCAGATTTCCACCGCCGGCAAGCTGTGGACGAAGCTCGTCCGCAGCTATGCCATGGACGCGGTGGCCGGAGCACAGGACAGGCCGGTGGGCCGAGAGCGGGCAGAGAAGCTCCTGAAAAGGATTGTCGGCGCGCGATCAGAGGCCTATCCATCGATCGGCCTCGGCCACGACGTAAGGCTGGAGGGGACCGGCGCAACCGCATCGGGTCTGATCTACGAGGGAATCGTCGTCCACCTGGCGGTATTCAGGGTACATGGCCAACGCGGCGCCGGTGACCCAACCGGGATAGCCAGGGCGTCGCTCAGACGGAGAATGGAGCGGGGGCCCGTCTACTGACACGCTCGGGGCAACACGGTTCCTTGAAACGCGACCGGAGGCTCAAGAGGTCTTGAGCCTCCGGAACAACTGCCTGATCTGGGAGATGGATCCAGAGAAGTCAAAGGAGGAGAGAGGTGATCAAGAAACTGGGGATCGGCTGCCTGGGGCTGATCGGATTGGTGTTCGTTCTGGGGGTCTTCAGTGCCATCGGAGGCGGTGGAGCTACGAAGGCAAGCCCGACGCCGGGCATTGCTGCAGCACCGGCCTCTGGAAGCAAGGCAGCAGACACCGCGAAGTCTGCCTCGCCGGCCGCAACGGAGGCTCCGAAGGCGGCAGCGAAGGCTACTGAGGGCCCCCGACTAGGTAGCAGCCGAACGGCGCCCGTGCCCTTCGCACAGCCGATCACCCTCACCCAGGGCGACAAGACCTTTGAGGTGCGAGTGTTGGAGGTGCAAAGGGACGCGACAGCGCTCTTGAAGAAGGCCAACAGCCTTAACTCCGATCCGAAGGAGGGCATGGCCTACGTCGCCGTCAAGATGAGGCTTTCGTACATGAAGGGCCCAGCCGACAAGCCTCATCGAACCCCTTCGACAGGGGCTAGCCTGTTCGCCAAGTCCAGGATGTGGGGTGTGGAGGGGATCGCCGTTCCGCCGAACCCTGAGTTCGGAGGAATCGACATCTTCCCTGGAGCCACGGTGGAAGGCTGGATCACGCCGTTGCAGGCCCCCAAGGATGGGCTCGATGAGATCACGCTCTCCTGGGGCAAGGACCTGTTCGGCGGCGGCGAGACGTGGTTCGCCCTGAACGGAGAGAAGGCCGACGCAGCGCCGGCACCCGTCATTCAGGCCCCACCTGCACCCAGCAGTTCGACGCCAGGCGCTGCTCGGGGCAATCCGGTGCCTCTAGGCCAGGCGGCCAAGATCGGGGATGGGAAGTCCAGTTTCGAGGTGTCGGTGCTTCAGGTGGAGCGGAACGCCTCCGCGATGGTGAAGAAGGCCAACATGTTCAACTCAGACCCGTTGCCGGGCACCGACTACCTGGCCATCAAGGTGAAGCTGAGCTACCTGTCGGGGTCCCAGGACAAGCCGGTGAAGACGCCAACCAGCGGAATGAGCGTCTTCGCCCTGAACAGGATGTGGGGAAGCGGCATCGGGGCGGTCTCACCCAGCCCGGAGTTCGGCGGTCAGGACATCTTCCCGGGAGCCGTGGTCGAGGGCTGGCTCACCCCGATCATGTTGCAGAAGGAGGGGATGGACGAGGCGGTCCTCTCCTATGGCAAGGACTTCTTAGGAAGCGGTGGAACCTGGTTCGCGTTGAAGTAAGGGTCGCCTGGCCGGGTTTAGCGGCAGCCCGGCCGGGCCCAATAGCATGCCATCAGCTTCTAGATCATCCCTGGGGGCACGGAGCCCGTATGTGGCCTGCCAGTGAGGTTGCTAGGCCAGGTTCTGACCGTGAGCGCCTCTTGAACTTTATCAGGTAAGCATAGGAGGCGGAGCTTGGATGCAGTAGAATGACGCCGAGGGTGGAAGAAGCTCGTCGGTTCGCCACTTGAGGAGCATCGCCGATCCTCGCCTTCAGGGAGACCTCGACCGAATCCTGTTCAGACTGGGCCCGCCGCCTGGGATTCTCTGAGCCCTGCCGAAGCCGAAGGAGTAGCGCGACTCATGTTCGAGGATCTGTTTAGCTTCCACGAATTCGTTCGTGAAGAGAGGATGTTCTGCGCCACCCTCGCTCACTTGCTCATGCAATCGGACCCGCGCGGCCGAAGCACAAACCTGGAGCGGTTCCTGGGGCTGGTCAATTCGCGGCTCGATCAGGGCGCCGGATCGGGCGATCCCCTGGACGCGTCAGCGGCCACCACGGCGCAGCTGTATCTCGAATTTACCTTCCTGCGCGACCACTGGAATCGCATCCACGGGACTAAGACGGAGAGGAACCTGAAGAGGAGGAATCTGATCTGCTCACTTCTTCGCTCGGTGCCCGGGCTCGAGGCCTATGGGGAGGAAGCCGACTCTCTATGCCCACCCGACTCCGTCGATCCGCTGGTTTTCAACCGTTACTTCATGGAGACGGCCGGAGGCACGTCGCCGGCCGTCAACGGGATCAGGGTCCCGGAGCGGGACGTCGCGTACCCGGTTCTCTGGAGCATCCCAGCCCTCCGAGGACGATGGGCTCGGATACATGGTAACGGTGCGCGTGACAGCCTCGAAGCGAGAGCCGAGTTCCGAAGGCTTTGCCAATTCAAGTGGGCCTTTAATGCCAAGCCGGACTTAGTCGTTCTGCTTCCTGATGCCAGGTTCGGAGCGAGGGCCATGTGCATTGAAGCCAAGCTCGAGAGCGGCGAAGACAGCTACGTCGTCGACTACGATCAGGGCAGGATGGATCAGGGCCGCGTAGGGCAGATCGAGCTCCAGCAGTTCATGTTCAGATACCTGTTGAACGTCCCGTTCCAGTCGGTACTAGTGTCAAGGGCCGCGGGCATCGTCGCTACGCCGAGTGCAGTACAAGGCGACCAGCTTCTCGACCGCACGGTGAAGCTTTCCTGGAGCGAGACGTTCGCCTCCCTCTGCAAGTGCGGATCGATAGGGTTCACCAGGACCTTGTTGGAGAAGAACGGCAACCTGAAACCTCGACTCGTGGAGTTGCAGTGATGGACAGAGGATTCACGAGGGACGAAGGTCGTCTGGTCCTCGACAGATGCCAGGAGGCGGCGCTGTCTCAAGGGCGCGGCCCGGTCGTGGTGCTGGGGGAAGCCGGCAGTGGCAAGACAACCGTGGTGGTTGAGCGCGCGGCCTTCTTACTTCAATCGGGGTCCCCCCCGGACGACATTCTGGTTCTCGCGCTATCGAGGGCCAGCGCAGACGAACTGTCCACACGCCTTGCCGCGCGCGCCGGAAGGCACGTCCCGGCCGTGAGTACCGTCCATGGCTTCGCCTATGGTCTCGTCCGTCGCCACTACCGACTGGCAGGATACGCCAGGCAGCCTCGGTGGTTCCGCACTCGCGAGGCATGGCAGCACCTGAGACGGACGTTGGAAGGGCGCGATACGCATCAGCCCGAACGCCCCCATGGCCCGGCCGGATCCAGGACCATGCTTGCGCTCGTGAACGACCTGATCGCCGGGATGGCGAACAACGATTTGGACACGGTGGAAGCCGAGCGCGCCCTCAGGACCAGCGGCCGAGCAGATCTCGCGAAGTGGGCTAGCTTCGCACTTGACTATCAAGCCCTTCTGAAGAGGGAGTGCCTGCTGGATGCCGAGATGGCCGTGCTGGAGGCCCTCAGACTTCTAAGGAGACATCCTCAACTGACGGTCGATCTCCACGAACAGTATCCGCACGTGCTGGTGGACGAATTCGAGCAAGCCACCTTCGCTCAGTCACGGCTCATCCGCTTGCTGTCGTCGACGGGATTGTTCGTCGCCGGAAACCCCGACCAGGCGACCAACTCCTTTAGGGGCGGGTCCCCAGGGTATCTTCGCGAGCTCTCGCGGCTTTCAGAAACTCACCTGGTGCATCTCACCGAGGTTCACCGGTCGTCCCCCGAGGTCAGAGCTGCATCCCGGCAGGTCTTGTCCGTGTCTTCGGGCGCCATTCGCGAAAGGGATGGGGCTTGGGAGGAAGGCGTTGCGGCCAGGAGCTTCGAGCACCAGAGGGATGAGGTCTACTGGCTGGCTGCCAAAATCGAAGCGATGGTTCAGGCCGGCACCCCGGCGAACGAGATAGCGGTGCTCTTCCGACGCGGAAGCGACCCCGTGGCGAGGGAACTCGCGAATAGGTTGCTTGCGGCGGGGATACCAGTAAGCGCCATGCGGACCGCGGTCTCGGTGGCCTCCGACCCGATGGTGGCGTCGAGCGTTGATGTCCTGAGGCTGGTTACATCTCCCCCCGACGAGCGGAATGCGCTCTTTCTGAAGCTGCTGGCATCTCCCCTGGGTGGACTAACCCCCTCCGAGGTCCGGTGGATTCGACGTCTCGCCGCAGAACAACGGTGTTCGGCGCTCGTCCTCGCGACGAGTCCTGCCCTGCTTGAGGGGCTGCCGGCGCGGCTAGCCGAGCTGGCGGCGGACTTGGCATCGCGAGTTCACCAACTGGAAGCCGACGGTCGCGGGCGTTCCTATGAGCTTCTCTGGCAGATCTGGACGTCTTTCCCGGCCTTAGCCTCTCAGGCGGCCTTCTGGGGGCAGGGCAGGCTGGGAGAAACCGCGGGCTGTCCTGCCGCATTTCGATGCTTCCTGGAGGAAGTCTTCCAAGTCGTCGAGGACACCCCCTCGGCCACGGCTGTCGACATTATCCGGCTCTTCGACGGCGGACACTTCGAGGAAATGACGGTCTCGCCACCAGCCGGGAATCGAAAGGGTGTTCATATTGGAACGATCCATGAGGCACGCGGGTTGGAATGGGAGTGCGTCATCATCCCGAATCTCGTGGAGGACCTCTATCCGCTCCGTCGCTCGCCGATCGGCAGCCTGGCCCCGATCCTCCTTCGAGAAGACGGAGAGCCGAGACTCGTTCGGGACCGGCACCTCGCGGAAGAGAGAAGGGTCCTCGGCGTGGCGCTCTCCAGGGCGAAGTCGAGGCTGGTCGTCACCTACAGCAGGGTAGCTTTCGATGGGACCACCCGGCTCGTGCCATCGCGATATCTTGACCGCATCGGCACAGCCCTCCCAGGGCTCGACTCCGCGGCAGACTGTGCCGCCACGGCTGAAGACATCGCGGCAAGCGGCCGACGACGGCTCTGGACGCTAGATGCAGCTCACGCGAGTTCAGAAGGAACGCTAGAAGAGAGGCTCTTGGCTGCCGAGGCTCTCTACACTCTTGGGCGTCTGGCGGAGATGCAGCCTAACAAGGTGGAACCGAAGCGCTGGTGGGACCTGATCGAACCGACGGAGGGGGCACTCGCGCCCTACCCCGACGGGGTCCTCTACCTCTCGGCCTCTAGGCTCGCTGCCTATCGCGACTGCCCTCTGAAGTTCAAGTTCAGCCACCACCTCTCACTCGACGACGTCTCCAACGACGCGATGACCCTGGGCACCCTTCTCCACGCCGTTCTTGAGGAGTACCACAGGCCAGGAGCGTGCTACCCGCGCGGCCGCCACACCCTCGAGCAATTGCTGGACAGATTCTTTGATCCCGCCAAGTTCTCGCGCCCGGCAATAGCTCGGCAGAGCCGCCGCAAAGCGGGCGAACTGCTTGACAAGTACTTCCCGCTCTACGGATGGCAGAGTGCGGCCCTGGCCGTTGAGCAGCCTCTCGGCTTCAGGCTTGGCACCAACAACTTTTCAGGTCGCATCGACAGGATCGACCGGCTGGCTGACGGCAGCCTCGAGCTGATCGACTACAAGTCGGGCGGACCGATGACTCAGGAGGAAGCAAGGGACGACATCCAGCTGGCGCTGTACGAGCTTGCCTTCCAGGTCGATCCGGAGCTGGCCAGGCTCGGCATGCCTTCGATCGTGACTTACCTCTATCCCAAGGCGATCAGCGAGAAGCTCGCGGCCAAGCTGGCGGAGAGCGGAGGGCCACCCAGAAAGAGCCCGCGGGGAAGGGGGGACGGCACTCGGAGCTACATTCCGACGAACGAGGGCAGGGAGAGGCTCATCTCGAGGATCAACCGCTATTCGGAGGGGATCAGGGCAGAGAAGTTCCCGTCCAAGTCCAACATCCTTCAGACCTGGCCCGACCTGGATCCAGAGGAGGCAAGGAAGTCCAAGAAACCCGACCCCTGCCGGGTCTGTGGCTTCAAGTGGCTGTGCGAGGAAATGGAGAGGGGGACGGCCGATGCGTAAGTTCGAACCGAACGGCGGTCAGAGGGAGGCTCTGGAGAGCACGCTCCCGCTGCTGGTCCTCGCTGGGGCTGGGACCGGCAAGACGACGGTCCTGACGCATCGCATAGCAGGCCTGATAGCCGGGGGGTCCGCGAGGCCCGACCAGATCCTCGCGCTGACCTTTGCGGACAAGGCCGCCGCAGAGATGAGCGACCGGCTCGCGGAACTGCTGGCACAGAAGGGACTCGAGGACGCGGGCCGCGAGGTCTGCTGCTCGACGTTCCACTCCTTCGGGGCAGAGATGATCAGAGACTACGCCCCGCTCCTCGGTTTGGAGGCAAACTGCCGGGTCCTGTCCACGCCCGAGTGCTGGCAACTGCTTTCGCGCATCCTGGACAGCGTCGACTTTCAGAAGATCGAGCTGCCGATGACAGGCATGGGCGGCATCATCGGAGGGATGCTCTCGTTCTTCTCTCAAGCGAAGGACCACCTGACAAGTCCAGCGCGGCTGAAAGCCTATCTCCATGACGCGAGTGAGACCCAGGGGCTCTCTGCCGTGGCGATCGAGTATTGGCGGGGCCGGCTTGGAGCGCTCGAAGAGGTAGCCGAAGTCTATGAGAAATACGAAGAGCAGAAGCTGGCCCGAAGCTATCTCGATTACGGCGATCTTTTGAACTATCCAGTGCAGCTACTCAGCGACCACCCGGAAGTCCGCGAGAGCTATCAAGCGAGGTTCAAGTACCTGTTCGTGGACGAATACCAGGATACGAACTACGCGCAGAAGCGGCTGCTGATGAAGCTGCTTCCGCCCGGCGCGCCCATCTTCGTCATCGGCGACGACGACCAGTCCATTTACGGATGGCGCGGCGCGGTGCTGCAGAACATCCTCCGTTTCGGAGACGAGCCGCCGATACGAGCCGTTGGCCTGAAGAGGGTGAAGTTGGTAGAGAACAGGAGGTCGGGAGCCGCGGTCCTCCACGTCGCCAACCGAGCGATAGAGCTGATTGACAAGCCGAGTGAGTACCGGAAGTCGCTCATCCCCTCAGAAGATGGTGGACCGGTGGCGCGGGTGCAGCACTACGTCGCCGCCTCCGACGAATCAGAGGCCAAATGGATTGCCCGAACCATCAAGGGTACACGTGGGACGTCCGAGGTCGCCGATCCGACCGAGAAGAAGCAGGGGTATGGGGTATTCGGGATTCTCTGCCGGAAGCGAAGCCTCTTCCCAACGATAGCTGGTGCCCTGGAGGAGGCCGACATTCCCTACGAACTGATCGGCGGAACCGGCTTCTACGGCAGGTGGGAGATACGGGACGTAGTCTCCTATCTCAGAGTCCTCGCCGATCCGGCGGACAACATTGCCCTGGCGAGGGTACTCCAGTCCCGCTCCTGGCGGATCTCGGACCGCGATCTCTTCCATCTGTCTGGATGGGCGCGGATGCAGGCCCGGAAGACGGCGAAGAGGAATTCGGAACGAGGCAACGGCTCGAAGGATAGACGAGCCGCAGGAACCGAACTCCCACCGGATATCGAGAGCGAGGACGGGCCCGCGTTCCGGTTGTTCGACGCTGTGGCGATGCATCGGGAGATACGCGGTCTGAGCGTGGACGCGCACAACCGACTGGCAGCCTTGGGTGAGATGCTGGACTCCTTGTCCAGAGCATCGGCCGCGCTGCCCCTCGGTGAGCTTGTCGATCAGATTGTTGAACGAGCGGGTTACCGACGCGAACTGACAGCCCGAAAGGGCCTGAGGAGGAACGTGGACCAGCACCTCGCGCTGCTCAACCTCGAAAAGCTGGTCGAACTGGCAAGGCAGTATGGGAGCGGCACGGCTGACCTCGCTTCGTTCGTGGAGTACATCCAGTATGCGCTAGAGAGCGGAGGCGAGGAGTCAGAAGTTAGGCCGGTGGACGAGAGGAGCGAGACGGTCAAGGTAATGACGGTTCACCAGTCCAAGGGCCTTGAGTTCCCCGTGGTATTTCTGCCGGGAATGGTGGAGCGGATCTTCCCCGATCCTAAGGCCGACGACCCGGACGGATGGGATCAGCTTCCCGAGGAACTCCGTGGGGATCGTGAAGACTACCCCCTCCTGGATCTGTCCGGCGTAGAGACCGAGGATGATCTGGAGAAGGTCCTGGCCGACAGGAAGCAGGCTCTAGTCAAGCGCGATGAGCAAAGAGGAAAGACGGCTGTTCTACGTCGCCGTGACCCGCGCTCAGAAGGCACTGTATCTGTCGAGAGCGTACTGGTACTACTCGAATGTCAAGCCTCGCAAGCCGTCCGCGTTCTGGCTCGAGGTCATAGGAGAGGATGACGCGGGCTGCGGCTTATCGACACTTCTGGAAGCGGAGGATGATCCGGGGTCGAATCCGCGGGCGATGAGGATCCAAGTGCCTTTGCCGGGTGCTGCTCATTCCAGGGGCCTCGCAAGGCTTCTCATGGTGCCAGATGGCGGAGCCGCCTGGGTGTCCCGGGTCGCTGCGGAGGCACCTACGCTCTGGCTCCAGAGACAGCAGGCCGCAGAGGCGAGGATCCTGGCCTCAGCGAGATCGAACGCCGTCAGTGTTGTGCCGCCGGTCGTGGCGGTTTCTTGCACCGGACTGATCCAGTACGACGAGTGTCCGCGACTCTACAGATATCTCCACGTGGACCGGCTTCCGACACGGCCTGCACCCTGGAGCGCACTAGGGACCGAGGTGCATCGCCTGATCGAGGAGAGAACGCAGCTCCTGGAGAGGCGAGGACGGGATCCCGAGGAGGACGCCCGGGAGCCGGATCTAGACGAGCATGCGGTGCCTCATGGAGAGGGTCAGCCGCTTAGCATTCCGAAGTTGCTGAGCACCTACGAGAGCACCAGGTTTGCGGGCAGGCCGGCAAGCAAGGTTGAAGAGCCGTTTTCTCTTTCGCTGGGCCACAACCGCCTCCGCGGTCGAATCGACCGCCTGGATCAGTTCGGCGACGGGGCGTGGGAAATCGTCGACTACAAGGTTAGCCGTTATCACGGGCAAGTCCTGCGACGTCAGCGCATTCAGATGAAGTTGTACTCTCTCGCCGCGTGGCGTCTCTGGGAGGTAGATCCCGAGTCGCTGACGTGTCACGTGATCTACCTCATCGATGGCCACGAGGAAACCCTCAGGCATTCGGCCGAGGAACTGGACCAGGCTGAACGCTGGGCGGTGGAAGAAGCCGAGCAAATTCGAAGAGGCGAGTACCCACGAGTACACACGGCAACGTGCGAACAGTGTGGGTATACCCAGGTCTGCAGGATCGAGGACGGTCTCGATCGACCGTAGGTGGCTTCCTCACCGCGGTTGCGGTGCGGACCGCCTAGTGGCGGGGGACCTGCCGTCCGCTGCGAGGGCGTTTGCCAGCTCTTCGATCGGCCAGGACAACCAAGCCGAGAGGGATAGGATGAAGATAGAACTGGATCACGAGTGGATACCGGTCCAGGTGAGCCCCGAGCAGCGCTACATTTTCCCATGCGCTGTGACTCCATACCTTCGGGATGCGTTCTCTGGGCCAGCGATCTACAGGTGGGTGGTATACGAGCGCGAGCCTGGTGATCTAAGGCGGCTCTATGTGGGCGAGGCCGATCAGCTTCCCCGGAGGCTCTACCATTATCTGCACCCAGGACCGAGCCAGCAGACGAACTTGAGACTGAATGCCGAGTTCCTCAGGGAGACCCAGGCAGGCAGGTCCGTGACCCTTGAGGTGCTCAGGTTCAAGCCCTTCGAATTCGAGGGTGCTAACTTCTCGATGGGGGACCTGGAAGACAAGTTGGTGAGGCGCTTCCTCGAAAACCTCTTCGGAGCGTATTTCTCAAAGATCGGCCACGTTGTGCTGAATGCCTGATTGAAAGAAGGGAATAGCAACCCGTGACGTTGTACGAAATCACGCAAGACCGCATCGCGCCGCTTTCTCTGACGACATTCGCCGTGGCCGGAGTACGTGAGCGGTCGGACCTTCAGAGGCTCCTGCGCGAGCAAGTCGAGATCATCTCTCCCGACACCCTCGTAGTGGCCGAGGAGTTTGGTGAGTGGGAGGACTCGCGCCGGCGCATCGATCTGCTCGGGTTGGACAGGGACGCCAACCTGGTGGTGATGGAGCTGAAGCGCACTGAGGACGGCGGCCACATGGAGCTTCAGGCCCTTCGCTATGCCGCCATGGTGTCGACCATGACCTTTGAGCAGGTCGTCGGGACCTTCGACGCCTACCTGCACCGCCTGGGGCGCGGCGAAGATGCTCGGGCCGCTATCCTGGACTTTCTGGGCTGGGATGAGCCTGACGAGGAGCGCTTCGCCCAAGCGGTGCGCATCGTCCTCGCTTCGGCCGAGTTCTCGCGGGAACTTACCACGGCGGTCATGTGGCTGAATGAGCGCGACCTCGATATCCGATGCGTACGTCTGCGCCCATATCGCCACGCGGATCGCCTGCTCTTGGACGTGCAGCAGGTGATCCCACTCCCAGAGGCTGCCGACTATCAGGTGCGCGTCCGCGAAAAGGTTCAGCGGGAGCGGGAGGCTCGGCAGGCTGCAAGCAGCCGTGACTACACCAAGTTCACCGTGACGACGCCCCAGGGGATGAAGAGCCAACTCCCCAAGCGACGCGCCATCCTCGAGGTGGTCAAGGGCCTGTGCATGGCCGGCGTTCCCGTGCTCGACATCCAACGCCTACTCGAGTCCAGGCATCCGTACCGAGAGTGGGTCCTGTGCAGCGCGCCGGGCGACCTCGATGGGGATGGGCTCGCCGCCGCTCTGGTCGAGGAGCGGCGGGCAGGCGGCAAGACATTCGATGCCAGCAGGTTCTTCCTGGCGGATGAGGACTTGATCAAGGATGGCGGGCGCTCCTACGCCCTCACCAATCAGTGGGGAGCAAATACGTCGGAGGCGATTGAGGTGCTGCTCGCTGCCTTCCCAGGCCGCTCGGTGGCCTGCGTTCCTGTCGATCCGGAGAGCTAACTGCCCCGTCGACCAGTCGCTGCTCGGGAGAGTCGCGCATAGAGGCGGACGTGGTACCAGCCAGAGCCCCGGATCGGAGGACGCCGAAGCCCAAGCATCGGTGGACAGTTGGCCATCCCCGTTGCATCAGGAGCGGCGGTCTAACTCGGCCTCCAGATTAGTGAACAATATCGTTAGTGAAGAACATCACTCCCACGCTGGACTGAATCCGGCCTCCATCTGCACGGATCATGGAGGCTCGCAGAAGAATCGCCATATCTTGCAGCGACAAGAGGTGAGTACTGGATGTTCTTGGACCTGATGAACATGCTTAGGAATTGCAGCGCTTCAGATTCTCCCATCGCTCCGACCGAGTTGTACAACGAGACGTGGATGCTTCGGGGCGTCCTGCATTGGTTGAGTCTGGAGTCTCATAGTAAGCACGCGCTGTCGTTCGCTAATGGTGCCGCCTGGGGTTCCGAGATCTGGATGCACACTCAATTCGCTCAGAGGGGCCGTAGCTCGTTGAACCCCGACAAGCTGTGGGAGTCAGCGACGCGTGCTGATGCGGTCATCGGTCACGTGAAGTTCGGCGTGAACAGCAAGCGTGACCTCCGCCTACGGGAGAGGGCCGAGCAGTTCAAAGTCCTCGAGGCCAAGATATCTTCGGGTCTTAGCCGTGGAGTAACGAACGCGCCCCAATACGGGCAGGCAGCAAGGACAGTTGCCTGCATGGCTCAAGCGCTCGCCGAAGCCAATATCCACCCATCTGCTCTCGAAGAACTGGCCTTCTACATCGTTGCGCCAGAGGAAGAGATAGAGAACGGGAAATTCGATGCTGAGATGGACCTCGACGAAATCCGCGCGATGGTCGAGCAGCGAGTTCACATGTACCACCAAGAAGAATGTGGAGCCGAGAAGCTCAAGTGGTTCTCCAGCTGGTTCATCCCAACCACAAACCACATCCGCATCGGCTGCATTGCATGGGAGCAGCTGATGCGCCACCTTTCAGCGAGAGTCCCCGCCGAAACGGCAGCCGAGATGCAGGAGTTCTACAACCGGTGCCTGCTCTACGCATAGGACGCTCGGTTGAGCGCTGGCCGAGACGGTGCTGGTCATCCCGACCAGCCTGCTGGCCAACACGGTCCGCAAGAGACAGCACACCGTGGTCGGACCGCAGCGGAGCCCCGTGGGCAGAGAGCAACCGCCGAGAGATAGTCGAGGCTCGACGCGGATACCGGTTCGCTCCCAAGCATGGTTTGCCACCATCTGCGAAACCATGCGTTTGCTGGCGTGGACAGGGGAAGGCATCATATCCATCTCAGCTTCTACTGATCGCCATCGGAGGGTTCTCATGGTCGATACATCTAGGCCATCGCCCGAAGGTCCTGAGTTCGCCAACTGGTTGAAGGCTGTCTGCGGGACCAGCACCGACCCTTTCGTACGAAACTCAGAAGCAGATGTGGCTCGCTTTTGCGGATTAGTCAGGAAGCTGCCCAGTAAGTACGGGTGGCGTTTCTCCAGCGTCGAGGCCTATCGAACGCAGATGACCAAGGCCCGCACCGTCCGGGACGTGAACCGCCTCTACTGGACCGACCAGGCCCGAAACGTGGAAGCCTATAGTGTCATGAGCCTTTGGCGCGGACATGAGCTCCTAAGATCCGGGGTACGGAGCCTAAACCACAGAGAACTTGTCGCTGCAGCGGTCACCGCCCGCTCCCTACTCGAGGTCGCCGCTTCTTTTCTTCTAAATGCCAACATCATAGCCAAGACGTTCGAAGAACTCTCATTTGCTGCTGATCAAGTCGTTGTGTCAACCGAATTCGAGGAGCGCGTCGTCAAAATGATATGGGGCAGACGAATAGACGCCCCTCCTGATTACCTAAAGCAAGGGAACGTGCTTACGGCAATACAGAAGCTCACTAGGCATCCCAGTGCCACCGAGTTGTTGCCGAAGTACGAATACCTTTGTGAGCTCGCCCATCCGAATGTCATTGGCAACATGCGATTTTGGTCCCACGTCGATGTCGTGCACGATGACGGAAGCGAGGTGCTCGTTTTCGATTCACTGGCACGTAGCGAGGTATCTCGCGAGATTGCCGAGTCAGTCCTATGGGCGATGGGATGGTCAGTGGTGTCTCTCAACAACGGACTTGTGCTGATCCAGGATAGCAGCGTGTCGTTGCTACGAAACTTGAGCGAGGCCTAGCAAGACGTTGTAGGAGGTCGCCAGCGGCCAGGCGACGTTCGAGCACGTGCCAGGGGTCTGGGATAACAGCAAGAGCAAAAGCCGGCCCATACATAGGTGTGCGGCACGACCTCCGCCTTCCGGTGCTTGTTGTGCCAGACGAAACCGTGAGCAGCCAGAGCCGTGCTGTCGATAGCAGTAGCACCCCGCAGTTCTGGAAGGTGTCGATCAGCACTATGACATGGCGACCAAAGCAGGCGATCTGCGCCGGCAGCGGCTCAGGCATGGCCCTGAGCCCACGCTTGGAGGTGCGACGTGTCGGGTAGGGACTGGTCTCGACGAGATGGTCTCGAAGAAGCTGCATCTCGGGCTCCTCCAGGACGGCCAGCAGGCCATGCACTTTGGGCAGATGGCGGATGACAATGATCACCAACGCCTTCAAGAACAGGCGGGCCGAGTAGGTCTTGGCCGGTCTCGACGACTGGTCGGGGTCGGCATCGGAATACGGTCAGTCAGCCCCATGAGGGCGACAGGAATCGCGGTTCCAGTTACCATGTAATGGTATCCTGCTAAGGGTGTGGCAACCCTATGGTACGGGACCACTGCGCCGGGGTCTGATCCGGCGTAGTCTGTTATTCATAACCCGGCATTTGGGACCGGGTCTCATCCAATTGGATGAAGGCATGAATCGCCCAGTGTGTCCCGGAAGCGGCCTCCCCATGGTCGAAGTCGACTACGTCGTGCGTCGCATCGAGCCGGAGGACCGCGAGAAGCATCAGCGCGACCTTCAACGAGCGCTGGACCGCGGCGATGAGGAGCAGGCGCGTATCATCGAAGAGGTCTTCGGAAAGTGGGAGCGCGACCAGGGCACGCAGAACACGGCACTGGTGTGCTCCGTATGCCAGGACCCCTGGCTGACCCCGACCAGGGATGGCCGCGCCCGCCGCCATACCCGCTGGTCCACCGGACAGCCAACTTGGGACCAGGTATGGCGACTGATGAAGCAGATCCAGACGCTGCAGGCCGAGCTGGAGCAGATGCTTCGCCAGCTGGAGCCGCCGGATTGACACCGTGTGGCACGTCCAACTGGCCGGAGTCAACTACTACGCAGATGTGATGCGTGACATATGGACAAGGGCCAGATGACGGCCGTCCCTATTGCTGGCGGCCCTGAAACCGAATGCAGTGTGCACCCGTAGCCCGGCCCAACTCCAATGTCCAGTTGGGAAGACCTGCGGATGGCATTTCGCGGGCGCGTTTCGATGAGATTGACTCGATAGTACGGAGCTGGGCGCCCGTCTTATGACCAGGTCTCAATTAGGCTGGATGGGCGGGACCGTCTGGTAGTGGTCGACGTCCATGGATGCCCCATAGCGGAGCTGTAGGGCATCATGGGCGAGGATTCCAACGAAGAAGGCAGAAGGAAGAAGGAAACCGACTCTCTATCAGCTGACCGTTTGAAAGGCATCGTGCTATGGTCTCCAAGCACTAAGCTACCGATCCATCGTGGCGGAGGCTTGTCTTTGAACATGGAGGTATCCTTCGGCGTGGCAACGCATGGCCTGGATCCTCAGCAGAAAGACTCAGCGACAGCACTAGGGCCCGTGGTGGTTCGGGGAGTGCCGGGACCTGATGTGCGTTGGTGCGACCGATGAGTGATCCAGACGCAGGGCAAGCCGCAGCAGACAACGAGCAAGGGAGGGCTGGCAAGCATGAATCACCAGGGTTCCACCGGAAAGAAGTCGGTGCCACTCAGTGGGAGGCATGGAGGCGCCTCTGGGAATTGCTGCTGGAAGACAATGGACCATCCGTCGCTGACCCTCGGGGAGATCGTAGCACCGGGTCCGAGTGATCCGCCCGACCATGCGGGATACACTTACAGGGGCGAAACCGTTCTTGAGGGCAGCAGGGGTGTCAGTGACCGCCCTAGACTGTACCAGTCGTAGCCGCCTGATGTAGACCACTCGTAGCCGCCCGATGTGTACCACCCGTAGTCGCCCGATGTAGACCGGGCATAGCCGCCCGATGTAGACCACCCATGGTCGGGGGGTGTGTACCACCTGATGGGCTGAGAGCGTGGGGATGCCGTCGCTATACTTCTCCGGCGAACTCGACCGGAGGAAGAGATGGAGCGACTGCACGTGAACCAGGTACGGGAGATCATCTATCGACTCAGGCAGGGCGACAGTGAGCGGCAGGTAGCCGAGGACCTTGGGATGAGCCGGGTGACGGTCCACAAGTATCACATGCTGGCCTTCCGGCTGGGCTATCTGACCAGCGAGTGCGAGTTGCCCTCCGACAGGGAGTTGGTGGCCAATCTGGGGCCGAAGGTGGCACCGCCGTGGATGGAGTCCACGGTGGCCCCCTATGGGGAAGTGGTGGACAAGCTGCTGAGCGAGGGGGTGGAGATGGTGGCCATCCTGGCGCGGCTGCGCGAGGACCACGGATATGGGGGCAGCTACTCCTCCCTGCGACGGTTCGTGGCGAAGTTGCGGCCTCGCAAGGTAGAAGCCCACGTGAGGATCCACACGGGGCCAGGGGAAGAGGCGCAGGTGGACTTCGGCACGGTGGGGCCGCTGGTGGACCCGAGAGACGGCCTGGTGCGGACGGCCTACGCCTTTGTGATGACCCTCTCCTTCAGCCGACACCAGTACGCCGAGCTGGTCTTCGACCAGAAGGTAACCACCTGGATCGCCTGCCACCGCCACGCCTTCGAGAGCTTCGGGGGGGCGCCCAAGCGGGTCGTCCTGGACAACCTGAAGGCGGCGGTGATCGAGGCGAACCTGCACGATCCGGTGCTGGGGGAAGCCTACCGGCGTCTTGCCCAGCACTATGGCTTCGTGGTCAGCCCGAACCGCCCTCGGACGCCGGAACATAAAGGAAAGGTCGAATCTGGGGTTCATTACCTCCAGCGCAACTTCATGGCGGGGCAGCAGTTCGCCGACCTCACCGTGGCCAACGAGCGCCTTGGGGTGTGGGTGAAGGAGGTAGCGGGGGTTAGGCGGCATGGCACGACGGGGCAGGCTCCCCTGGCCCTGTTTCATGAGACGGAGAGGGCCGCCCTGCTCGCCTTGCCCGCTCTTCCTTTCAGCCTGTGCGAGGTGAGGAGGGTGAAGGTTCACCCCGACTGCCACGTGGTGATCGACGGCAGTTTCTACTCCGTGCCCTACCAGCATGTGGGGGAGGAGCTGGATGCCTACATCGGCGAGCGGGTGGTGGAGATCTTCAGCGGGGTGGAGTTGCTGAGCACCCACCCCAAGGCCCGCAGGCGAGGGGAATGGCACACCCGCAACGAGCACTACCCGCCGGACAAGGCGGCCTACCTGGAGCGAACGCCGGCCCGGTGCCTGGAGCTAGCCCAGCAGATCGGACCAGCGACGGTGGAGGCCGTCCAGAGCCTCCTGTCCGAACGACCGCTGGACCGACTGCGGAGCGTGCAATCGATCCTGCGCTTGGCGGAGAGCGTGGGGAGGGAGCGGCTCGAAGCAGCCTGCGCTCGGGCACTGCGCTACGGCGACCCTCGTTACCGGCGCATCAAGGAGATTCTCAACGCGGCCCTGGATCGGGAGCCGCTGCCGCCCGAGCCCCTCGCCTTCGTGCCAGCCCAGCAGCGGGCTGAGAGCCGCCAGTATGCCTTCGCTCGCCCCGTCAGTGAGTTCTTCGAGACCGAGGAGGCGGCACGATGAGGGGGATGGTGAACGCGAGCCCGGTCCATCCGCTGCTGCCGAAGCTGAAGGAACTCAAGCTTGGGGGAATGCTGGACAGTCTGGAGGTGAGGGCAGCCCAGGCCGTCCAGGGCGGATTATCGCCGGGAGAGTTCCTGGCGCTCTTGCTGGACGATGAACTGGAGAGGCGGGAGCAGAGGAGGCTCACGGTGCGACTGAAGGAGGCGGGCTGCGAGACGGCCAAGACCCTGGCCCGCTTCGACTTCGCCGCCCTTCCCAGCTTGAACCGTTCCGTGGTGATGGATCTGGCCACCTGCGCCTTCGTGGCCAGACACGACAACCTGCTGATCTGTGGGCCGACGGGGGTGGGCAAGAGTCACCTGGCCAACGCCCTAGCCTTCGAGGCAGTCCGACGGGGCTACCGGGTGGTGGTGAGGCCAGCCAGCCAACTGCTAGCCGAGTTGCACGCTTCTCGGGCCGACGGCAGCTACGCCCGGAAGATGGTGAGGCTCGACCAGACAGATCTCCTGGTGCTGGACGACTTCGGCTTGCGCCCGCTGACCGCTCAGGCGGTGGACGACCTCTACGAGATCATCACTCGCAGGTACGAAAAGCGGTCCATAGCGATCACCTCCAATCGGGCGATGGAGGAGTGGGCCGAGCTGTTCGGCAACGATCTGTTGGCCAGCGCCGCCCTGGATCGGCTGACTCACCATGCCCAGACGCTGGTCATCCGGGGCCGCAGCTACCGGCAACTGGGCCGGCGAAAGGAGGTGGAGAGCCGAGGAAACGACACGCCGACGGACGGGTTGGAGGACCCTACCGAAGGCTCTCCCAACTGAATTCTCAAAGCCCGGGAAACTCGATTCCTGACGGCCCCCAAACTCGATTCCGTGGTCTACACCAGGCGGCTATGCCCGGTCTACACCAGGCGGCTATGCCCGGTCTACACCGGGCGGCTATTGACAACCCCCACGCGCGTGGGGACGATTACACTCTTGGCCAACTCTGCGGCTTTCTCCGCGGTTCACCCCCACGCGCGTGGGGACGATGCAGTCCCCTTGCGAAGAGACAAGGCGACGCGCGGTTCACCCCCACGCGCGTGGGGACGATGGCGGAATGGGCAGTTCCTTGAAGTCCGCAGCCGGTTCACCCCCACGCGCGTGGGGACGATCGCCTGACCGCCATCTTCAGTGCTCTCAGCACCGGTTCACCCCCACGCGCGTGGGGACGATGTCGGCCTGGAGCGGATGGCCCCGCCTGGTGTACGGTTCACCC
>JAJZQR010000047.1 GCA_021806765.1 Chloroflexota bacterium
CCGTGCGCTCTCATAACGGCTCGCTGTATGCCATGCTGGCCGACGCCATGTGGTCTTTCCCCAACTTGGTGCTGGCCCTGGCCATCGGTGCGATCCTGGGGCCCGGCCTCACCAACGCCATGATCGCAATCGGCATCGTCTACACCCCCCTCTTCGCCCGCCTCGTTCGGGGGCAGGCCCTCTCCGTTCGGGAGATGGAGTACATCCAGGCGGCCAGGGTGATGGGAGCGGGGCCAGTGCGGCTGATGCTGAAACACATCTGGCCGAACGTGGCCTCGGCGGTGGTGGTGCAGGCGTCCCTGATGGTGGGGGTTGCCATCATCGTGGAGGCCGCCCTCAGCTTCCTCGGTCTGGGGGTGCAGCCTCCGCAGCCCAGCTGGGGCTCCATGCTGAAGAGCGCCTACCAGTACATGACCAGAGCGCCCTGGATCTCTATCTTCCCCGGCGCCGCCATCTTTCTCACCGTTCTGGGGGTGAATCTGCTGGGGGATGGGCTCCGGAGGGCCCTGGATCCGCGGCTGAAGGAGTTTGGGGAGGCCTGAGCACCTCCCTGGAGGCGGAACCCGGCGATCGGGGACCGGAAACCACGAAGACACGAAGAACACGAAGGATCACCATCTCTTCTTGGTGATCCTTCGTGCTTTGGTGTCCTGGTGGTTCCGTCCCTGGTCATCTCGTCACGCCCAGGAGCGCGCCCCACGGGCTTGGACCTGCGTCGCGTGTTCGACTATCATAGCGCTCACAGCGACGACAAGTTGCGGGAGGATCGGGAGGAAGGTATGAGCGAAGCTGCGAAGCAGACTATCGGTTTCGTCGGTCTGGGCATCATGGGAAGGCCCATGTCCCAGCACCTCTTGAAGGCGGGGTATCCGCTGGTTGTCTACGATATCGTCCCCGCGGGGGTGGAGGAGTTGGTGGCTGCCGGTGCCAGGGCGGCGGGTTCCTCTGCGGAAGTGGCGGCCCAGTCCGATCTGGTCATCACCATGCTGCCCGACTCCCCCGATGTGGATGCTGCCTACCTGGGATCCAAGGGGGTGCTGGAGGGCGCCCGCCCGAGCACCATCCTGGTGGACATGAGCACCATCTCCCCAACGGTGGCCAAGAAGGTGGCCGAGGCGGCGGAGAAGCAGGGCTGCCCGATGCTGGACGCGCCGGTCAGCGGCGGGGACGTGGGAGCCCGGAACGCTACCCTCTCCATCATGGTGGGGGGCAAGGCCGAGGTCTTCGACCAGGTGAAGCCGGTCCTCGAGGTGATGGGCAAGCCGATCCTGTGCGGGGATAGCGGGGCCGGCCAGGTGGTGAAGGCCTGCAACCAGATCCTGGTGGCGGTGACCCTGGTGGGCATGGGCGAGGCGCTGGTGCTGGGGGCCAAGGCCGGGGTAGACCCCGAGATCATCGTGAAGGTGCTCCAGGGAGGGCTGGCCCGGTGCGGCGTGCTGGAGAACCGGGGGCTGCGGGTGACCAAGAGGGATTTCGACCCGGGCTTCCGCAGCCGGCTCCACTACAAGGACCTGAACATCATTCGAGAGGCGGGCCGCGCCTACGGCGCCTCGCTGCCGGCCTCGGCCCTGGCCCACGAACTGTTCGGCGCCATGCAGTCGCTGGGCTGGGGCGACCTGGACCACTCGGCGGTGGTGAAGGTGATCGAGACCCTCTCCAACACCGAGGTGAAGGCGCACACCGCGTAGGATCATCACCCCACCCCCTGCCCCTCCCCGCTGCGGGGAGGGGCAGGGGGTGGGGTCCCTCCCCCGCCGCTGGGACGAACAGGATGGACAGGATAGTCAGGATAGGGAGACTACTGTAGACTCCTAAGCCTATTCATCCTGTGTATCCTGTCTTCGTCCACCCCGGCGGCGGATCAGCTTCTCTATCTCGATCACCACCAGGACCGACAGGGAGATGCCGACTACCAGCCCCCACTCGTAGGCCGTCAGGGGAGCCGTCTGCATCACCTCCTGCACCCCGGGGGTGTAGATCACCCCCAGTTGGAGCAGGATGCTCGACAGCAGCCCCGCCACCAGGATCCGGTTCGTGAGGAGCCGGGAGAAGACGGACTGGTTCTCCGAGCGGGCGTTCAGGGCGTTGAAGATCTGGAACATCACCAGGGTGGTGAAGGCCATGGTACGGGCCGTTTCGAGACTCACGCCGGACGAAAGCTCCAGGGCGAACAGGCCGACGGTGCCCACCGCCATCAGACCTGAGACCAGCAGTATCCGCAGCTCCAGCACACGGGAGAGCATCTCGCTCTTGGGGTGGCGCGGGGGGCGCAGCAGGAACTCCCGCTCGCCGGGCTCGAAGCCCAGGCCGATGACCGGCGCGCTGTCGGTGACCAGGTTCATCCAGAGGATCTGGACCGGAAGCAGCGGCACCGGCAGACCCCCGATGAGGGCGACCAGCACCGCCAGCACCTCACCGGCGTTGGTGGAGAGGAGGAAGAAGATCGCCTTTCGGATGTTCTCGAAGACGACCCGACCCTCCTCGATGGCGGCGAAGATGGTGGCGAAGTTGTCGTCGGCCAGCACCATGTCAGCGGTCTCCTTGCTGACGTCGGTGCCGGTGATCCCCATGGAGACGCCGATGTCGGCCGCTCTCAGAGCTGGCGCGTCGTTCACCCCGTCGCCGGTGACGGCGACGATGTGGCCTCGAGCCTTGAGACGGTTGACCACCCTCAGCTTCTGCTCCGGCGCCGTCCGCGCGTAGACGGCCACCTGCTCCACCGCCTGGTCCAGCTCCTCGTCGGAGAGGGCTTCCAGTTCCTTGCCCGTCAGCACCCGCTGGCCATGGTGCAGGATGCCCAGCTGCCGGGCTATGGTGGCGGCGGTCTGCTTGAGGTCGCCCGTTACCATGGCCACCCGGACCCCCGCCTGACGGGCGTCCTCTACGGCCTGGGCCGCCTCGGCTCGGGGCGGGTCGATGATCCCTACCAGGCCGGCGAAGATCAATCCCTGGGTCGCGTCCTCCGGGCGTAGCTCCCCGGCCCCGGTCGGCTTGTAGGCCAGGGCCAGCACTCGGTAGCCCTGTTCGGCCAGGTGTCGGGCCTCCTCCAGCGCCCGCTCCACGTCCAGCGGCCCCCTGGTGGAGTCCAGCATCCGGCTGGTGCACATCTCCAGCAACCGTCCGGGCGCCCCCTTGACCAGAATGAAGTTCTGCTCCCCGAAGCGGTTCAGGGTCGCCATGTACTGCAGTTCCGACTCGAAGGGTATCTCTGCCAGACGGTGGTGCTGCTGCCGCAGATGGTGAAGGCGCAACCCTCCCTTCTCGGCGGCCACCAGGAGAGCCCCCTCAGTGGGGTCTCCCAGCATCTTCCTCGATCCATCCTGATGGACCAGCCGGGCATCGTTGGCCAGGGCGCCGATGGTGAGCAACATCTCCAGGGGTGGGCTGGCATCTGCCAGGACCGTGTGGTGGTCCCGCACTATCTCTCCCTCCGGCTCGTAGCCGGATCCGGTCACGTGGTAGGCGACGTCACCGGCGTGAATGACCCGGACCGTCATCTCGTTGCGGGTGAGGGTTCCAGTCTTGTCGGTGCAGATGAAGTCGGCCGTGCCCAGGGTCTCCACCGCCGGCAGCCTCCGGATGATGGCGTTGCGCTCGGCCATTCGTCGGGTGCCGATGGCCAGGATGATGGTGACGGTGGCGGGCAGTCCCTCGGGGATGGCGGAGACCGCCAGGGTGACGGCGATGAGGAACATGTCCAGCAGCCCGTAGCCCACCAGAATGCCCAGGCCGAAGACGATGCCCACCAGGATCAACACCACGATCCCCAGGAAGCGGCTGAATCTGTGGAGTCGCGCCTGGAGGGGCGTCTCCACTGCCTCCACCCCGGTGACCTCTTCAGAGATCCTGCCCAACTCGGTGTTGACGCCGGTGGCGACCACGATCCCAACGCCCCGGCCTGCCGTCACCGGAGTCCCCGCAAAGGCCATGTTCGACTGATCGGCCGGGGGGAGGTTGGCCTCACGGATGGGGTGGGTGGTCTTGGCCACCGGCAGCGACTCCCCCGTCAGGGTGGACTCGTCCACCTGGAGGTTGTGGGCCTCCAGCAGCCGCAGGTCCGCGGGGACCTTGTCTCCGCCGACGAGGAGGACGATGTCGCCGGGGACCACCTGGTAGACCTCTATCTCGGTGTGGACCCCTCTTCGCAACACGGTTGCCGTGGGGGAGGTCATCTTGAGGAGCGCCTCCATGGCAGCCACCGCCTTGCTCTCCTGGACGTAGCCGATGATTGCGTTGACTATCACCACTATCAGGATGACGATGGTGTCCACGTACTGCCCCACCAGGGCGGTCACGATGCCGGCAGCCAGCAGAACGTAAACCAGGGGGCTCTCGAACTGTCGCAGGAAGAGGGCAAAGGGGCTGGGCCCCTTCCGCCGTTCGAGCCGGTTGGGCCCGAATCGCTGCAGACGGTCCTGGGCCTCCTCGGGGCTGAGGCCTTCCCGGTCGCTTTCCAGGAGGCGGATCACCTCTTCGGTCGAGAGCCGGTACCATGGTTCCATGGTGGCGGTCGTGGTGCGGGCAGGGGCAGTAGCCACAGGCAATCTCCGTCCCCTTTTCGATGTTCTGTCTGCTCGGCTCCAAAGGCGGGGTGCGGATCTGCTGCACTCCGCCTCAGAGGTATGGGATGGTGGCAGGTTATATGCCACAAAGCAGGGCGGATGGACAGATAGCGGTGGTGTAGGCGGGATTGCGGGGATGCTGAGGAGGCTGCGTCGAGGGGCATGTCCAAGGTGAAGCTCGACAGGATTCTGGTGGCCACCGACGGTTCGCCGGAGTCTCTCGAGGCAGCACGGTACGCCGCAGTGCTGGCGAGAGGGGTGAAACCGAAGGTCACCGTGGTCCACGTGATCCCCAATCCCAGCGTCCCTCAGGGAACCAGTTCCATGAGGCCGGAAGACGAAGTAATCGTGGAGAAGATCCTGTGGGATGGCGCACAGGGTATACTGGATAGAACGATGCAGCCCTTCAGAGATGCCGGACTCAGGGTGGAGGGGTTGGTGACCAGCGGGGACCCGGCCGAGCAGTTGATCCTCCTGGCAGGTCGGGAGGACTTCGACCTGATAGTGGTGGCGAGCCGAGGAGAGGGGGGCGCCGAGAGGGCGATCCTGGGCAGCACCAGCGCGGCTGTGGTGCGGGAGGCCCCCTGCCCGGTCCTAGTGGTTCGGAAGGGGACGGTGGGCTAGATGGGTAAGAAACGGCAGACTCAGGGTGCGGGCGATAGGCCAGGACTGAGGACTGAGGACTCAGGACTGAGCCGGGAGGACGATAGGCCAGGACTGAGGACTGAGGACTCAGGACTGAGCCGGGAGGGCGATGGGCCAGAACCCAGGGCTGAGGATTCGGAACTGAGCGAGCAGGAGTCTTCTCAGTCCCCAGTCCTCAGTCCTCAGTCCTCGGTTGTCAGGGCTCAACACCTCTTGGAGGGAGGGTGGATGATGGAAGGCCGAACCGGCGTGTCTGTGGCGGAACAGTTGCTGTCCTACATCGGAGGGACCGAGGTTCAGGATGTCTACTTCGACGAAGACGAAGAGGGTCGCTATCTGGGTGTAGTGTTCACCGACGGGGAGACGGAGTACCACCTTACCTTCGAGGCGGACGGGACGGTGCGACTGGCGGAGGGCCCTCTGGAGGGAGAGAGCCTGGAGGAGGTGACCACCTTCACCATCGGTGAGGTGGCGCCGCCCCTATACCAGGGTGGGATGGCTGGAGAATGAGATCCGATCTTCCGGCCTGCCGGATCGCTCCCTCCTGAGTCCCCGGGTGCGGCCTGTATTCCCAGGAGGGTAAGGCCGAGCCACTGTGCCAGGGGCGAAGCATTTCGTCGCAACGGAATGCTTCGCCCTTTCCCGTGGATTGCGGCAGCCGAGGGCGATGCATTTGCTGCGGCAAATGCATCGCCCCTACACTCCCGGGGTCTGGTTTCCGCTCTCGGAAACCTGCGCGGCACCTCGCGTTCTCCCGGGTAATACGTTTTGCCGATAAATGTAGTACAATGCGTATTAACTGGCCGGACCCGTGGGCCCGTGGTTTCGGAGGGTCAAGAGGTTTCCCTTGGCCGGCTCCAGCCGGAGCCTGAGAGTCCCTCTCTAGCGGGCTGATGGGGCAGCAGTGCAGCATGTCCGGATCGGGAGCGGCGGGGGTTGGCCCTGCCTGGGGGCCGCCCGGACAGAAGGGGGATACCGCTTATGGCGAGAGACTTGGTAGTTAGGATTGCCGGTGAGTCCGGTGAGGGGGTCATCAGCACCGGCGAACTGGTAGCGCAGGCAGCGGCGCGTGCGGGCTTCGAACTGCTGACTTTCAAGACCTATCCGGCCGAGATCAGGGGCGGGCACGCCCTGATCCAGCTGCGGTTGAGCGATCAGCGCCTCCACACCCAGGGGGACCAACTGGACGTCCTGCTGGCCTTCAACCAGGAGGCCTACGACAGGAATATCGGCGATCTGAAGCCGGGCGGGCTGCTCATCTACGATTCGGCCGATTTCACCCCGCCCGTGAGCGGCGACCGCCAGCAATACGCCGTGCCCCTCACGGAGATCGCCAGAACCCAGCTCAGGTTCGAGCTGGGCAAGAACGTGGTGGCCGTGGGGGTCGTGGCCGCCCTCTTCGACCTCTCTAAGGAGCAATTGGTCCGTCTCATCCACGAGAAGTTCGGTCGGAAGGGCGAGGAGGTGGTGGCCAAGAACCTGGCCGCCCTGGACGAGGGGATCCGGTACGTGCGGGAGCAGATGGGCGATAGGCCCGTCTTCTCCATCAGGCCCGGAGAGAGCCGAGGTGACATAATCGTGGTCTCCGGCAATCAGGCCCTGGCCATGGGCGCCATCGCCGGTGGGTGCCGCAACTACTTCGGGTACCCCATCACCCCTGCTACCGACATCATGGAGTTTCTGGCGGCCCAGCTACCCAGGGTCGGTGGGTCGGTGGTTCAGGCGGAGGACGAGATCGCCGCGGCCGGCATGGTGCTGGGTGCCTCCTATGGCGGGGTCCGGGCCATGACGGCTACCTCCGGTCCAGGGGTTAGTCTGATGGTGGAGATGCTGGGGCTGGGCGCCATGGCCGAGCTGCCCGCCGTGATCGTGGACGTGCAGCGGGCGGGGCCCTCCACCGGCATGCCGACCAAGCACGAGCAGGGGGACCTGAACCTGGCCGTCTCGGGCGGGCACGGGGATGTCCCGCGGATCGTCCTCGCCCCCACCTCGGTGGAGGACTGCTTCTGGCAGGCCGTCAACGCCTTCAACATGGCGGAGCAGTACCAGACGCCGGTGATCCTGCTCACCGACACGGTGCTGGCTACCCGCACCGAGAGGATCCCGCGACCGGACCTCTCCAGGGTAGTGTTGAAGGAGCGTCTGCTGTACCGGCCCGGGGACACCGGCAACGGCGACGGCCACGGTGGCCGCTTCAAGAGGTACAGCTACACCCCCACCGGAGTGTCGCCTATGAGCGTGCCGGGGCAGGCCGGCGGGCAGTACGTGGCCACGGGGCTGGAGCACGGGGAGTTGAGCTACCCTCGGTACGATCCCGAAACCCACAGCCGGATGACGGAGAAGCGGTTCAGGAAGCTGGAGACGGCGGCGGGAGATGCGCCTCCCGCGGACCGGTACGGGGACCCGACGGCCGAGATCGGCATCGTGACCTGGGGCTCCACCATGGGGACCGTGGTGGAGGCCGTGGATCAGGCCAGGGAGAAGGGGATAGCCGTGGAAGCCCTGGCTCCCAGGATGTTGTGGCCGATCCCCGATCAGCAGGTGGGGGAGTTCATCAGGAACAAGAGGGTGCTGATCGTGCCCGAGGTGAACTACGGCGGGCAGTTTGCCGACCTGTTGGCGGCCCGCTACAAGCGCGACGTGGTGAAGCTGACCAGCTACGGTGGGGTTCCCATCAAGGTCGCGCGGATCGTGAAGGCGATCGAGGAGGTGGGGCAGCATGTTGGATAGCACTGCCTTGATCGAAAGGACTGTAGAGGACTACAAGAGCGAGGTGAAGCCGACCTGGTGTCCGGGCTGCGGGGACTTCGGGGTGCTGAACGCCGCCTACAACGCCATGCGGGAGAAGGGGTTCGATCCCAAGGACGTGGTGGTGGTGTCCGGCATCGGCTGTTCCAGCCGGATCCCCTTCTTCGTGGCCACTTACGGCTTCCACAGCGTGCACGGCCGGACCATGCCGGTCGCCACGGGGTTGAAGGCGGCGAGGCCGGACCTGCCGGTGCTGGTGATGGGGGGCGACGGCGATGCCTTCGCCATCGGTGGAGGGCACTTCCTCCACGCCGCCCGACGCAACCTGAACGTGACCTACATGATCATGGACAACAGCATCTACGGCCTCACCAAGGGGCAAACCTCGCCCACCAGCCGCGTCGGTTTCACCACGAAGACCACCCCTCATGGGAGCGTCGACCGGTCGGTGAACCCCCTGCTCCTGGCCATGACGGCAGGAGCCACCTTCGTGGCCAGGGGCTTCTCGGGTCAGCCGAAAGAGCTGGCAGAGCTGATGATCCAGGGGATCGAACACAAGGGGCTATCGGTCATCGACGTCTACAGCCCCTGCACCACCTTCAACAAGGTCAACACCTTCAAGTTCTACCGAGAGATGGTGAAATCTCTTCCCCAGGATCACGACGCCGGCGACCTGGGGCAGGCCATGCTGAAGGCCCGAAGTGAGGATCCCCTTTACCTGGGGGTCTTCTATCGCGAGGAGGCCCCGAGCTTCGAGGAGGGGCTGGAGGCCCAGAAGGCTGCGGGCGAGACCGACGCCCACGATCTGCTGGAGGGGCTGTTCGACCGGTTCAGCTGAGACCGGGTCCCTCAAGACGTAGGAACCTGGACCTAACCCCCCGGCCCCCTTCCCCAGTAGGGAAGGGGGTTAGGTCGGCACGGGACGATAGGCAACCCGCTTGCCCTGCCAGACCTTAAGTAAACGGCACCGGGTCTTAGACCCGCCCCGACATGCGACTGTTAGTACCGTCTTCCCCGCTGGCGGGCGATGTCGAACCTGGCCGTGCTGGCCACGTGCATCACCGTCATCACCCCCGCCTGGACCGGGTCGGATACCACCAGGTCGGCCACCTCGGTCACGCTCCCCGCCATGTTGAGGGAGACCACCACGATCCCCTTGGTCTGGACCTCCCTGACGGCCTCGGTGATCTCGCCCCCCATGAGGGATCCCGCCAGCACCACCGCCTTGGCTCGAGGAAGTCGGGCGACGGCGCGAACGGCGGCCGCCAACTCCTTTTCCCCCACCAGCGGGATCGTGTCCACCGAGATCCGCTCCCCCCGGATGTTGTGGCGGTCGGCCTCGCTGACGGCCCCCAGCACCACCTGGCCCACCTGGGCGCCACCGCCTATCACGATGATCCGCTTTCCGAAGATCTTCCAGAAGGAGGGTATCTCCTCCACGGATAGGACGACCTCCAGTCCGGACATGTCATCGATCAGCGCCCCGGCGTCGGCCGCCCCCTCCAGCTCGAAGTAGGTGGAGGAGATACCCTCGTGCCGGTCGGTGATGTCCACGTAGGTGATGTTGGCGTTGTGCTGCAGGATCACCTCCGTGAGCCGGTGCAGGGTGCCCGGCCGGTCGTAGGCGCGGACGGCGATGGCGAGCAGGTTGAGGTCGTTTTCCGGCATGCGGGTCTCCAGACGGCGAAGTTGGTGTGGTGGGAGGATAGGTTATGGCAGCTGTAGTGTCAACCGAGGATGGGCTTCGCCGTGTGCTCGGCGGAGACGTCCAGTGGACCTTCTCGGCGGCTAAGACCCGAGCAGGCGCACAGCCTGCTCCAACTCAGTCCCTTTCAGCCCCGCTGCGAATCGGGCATCTGCGGTAACCAGAGTGCCGTCCTCGGCCAGGGCAAGGGCCAGGTACAGGGCATCGTACACCGTGCGCTGATAGCGAATGGCGAGATCGCAAGCGGCGTTAAGATAGGGGCTCGTCGGGATCAGGGCAACTGGGCAGGCAGACACGAAGGCATCGACGATCTCGGCTGCCTCGGCTGCGTCGAGTTCCCCCCGGCGGACCTTCTTCCAGAGGGTGTTGGCGAGTTCTGCCGCGAGGAGGTCGGGCGCCAGCCTTTGAGCATCCTCCTCAATCAGAACCGATGCCTCGGCGCTTCCGGTCTCTGGGACGTACCACTTCACCGCCACGCTGGCATCGACAACGATCTTCTCCGCAGCGGTCACCGTTCGCGGTCCTCCCTGATGGAGGGGGCGCTATCGGTGAAGGTACGGCCCGTTTTGGCTAGCCTGGCTCGAATCGTCGCTGCGACTTGGGCTGGACTCTTCACCTGGGGTTCCTCCGCGCTGGTCTCTAGAATCCCGAGGAGTTCCTGCTGCAGTGATCTTCGGTGTCGAGCGGCACGACGTTTTAGAGCTTCCACTGTCCCCTGCGGGACGTCGCGGACCAGAAGATCGGGCATCTGCCTGTTTCCTTTCGTGAAGACTCCCTCCCGCGGTGCTATCATTATGCTAGCAGGCAAGGGACGTGCCGTCAATTGGCTTTCCGCAGCTCGGCCTTGACCAGCTCCACGAACCGATCGGGCACGGGCACCTGGCCTCCTAGCAGGAACGATCCGTCGCTGGACTGGCCGCCCATGAAGGATGGAGGACTGCCAGTCGAGCAGAGGAGGCTGAAGGTGACCGCCACGCCATCGGATCGGTGGAACTCCACCTGGTAGTTGGGGATTCAAGCGGGGTGTCCGCCCACGTCGACTTCTCTGTCCAGGAGTCCCACGAACTGCTGGATCAGGCCCGGGTCACGAACCGTTGCCTTCGTGACTAACCGCTGGAACCCGGCAGACGTCGTTCCGGAGGTCGGGGTGGGGGTTCCTGGGCCGAGAGGCTCCCGAATTGCGATGGCGTCTGTCAAGGAGAGCCGTGCCGCCTGGGCGACGTTGATCCGCGGGGACGGCGTCGGGGTAGCCTTGACCCGCGTGGGTGGCGCCTCAGAGTTGTTGCCTTTGTATTCTGTCCACAGCATCGCGGCGACCGCCAGCAGGACGACACCCAACGCAAAGGTCATGCGGGATTCGCCGGTTCCCATCGTGGCCGCGCTCCTTTGCCCGCTACGGGACCATCTCCAACTGCGGCGACACGATCCTACCCCGAAGCTATTCTACTGGGCATGCACCAAACCGTCCATTGACGGCTTTCGGAAACGAGGATAGTAGGTGCCGATGCGTGGAACGGCAAGAAGGACAACGGGCACGGGGCCAGCCCGTAGCTGGCCCCGGGTTCGAGCTACGAGCCTTGCTTCAGCAGCTGTCGGGCCTCATCGCCCACCCCCGCCTCGAGACAGTCGCAATAGGTGGAGTAGATGGACTTGTCCAGTACCTTGAGGACGGAATCCTCCAGTTGACCGGCGCAACTGCGCCGCAGCCAGAGTAGACGTCGGAGCCGCAGCAGGAACATCCGCTGCTGACCCTGCGGCCCTTCGGTCGTGTTGTCGCCAAAGATGGACTCTCCGCCACGCTGCCAAGCAGGATGTGGTGCTCCCATTTCACCTGACCTCCTCTTCGGCGCGCTGTGCGGACTCCCCCGACTCCTCGAGATAAGCCGGCCGGGGACGCTCGGACAGCTAGTTCTAAGCATCGGCCGCTAATCGCAACCGGCTTAAGGGCACGTGGTGTGCCAGACAATGGAAGAATCGGGAAAAACCTTCACTTTCTTCCGTATCCGAGCAGACCCACTGGGAGGGCATGGTTCGCAGATAGAGTGACAGTCTAGTGAAGGCAGCCTCTCTAGATCGTCATGCCCGACCTGATCGGGCATCCAGGGGTCCACGTTGGCGTGTAGGAGTGGCCTCACGAGGAGATGGGACATCTGGACCCCCGCTTTCGCGGGGGTGACGTTGGCATCAGACTGTAACTCTATCTACCCGCCCTCGTGAACCATGCCACTGGGAGGCGCCGAGGGCATGGCGCTTGCGTAGACCTTCCCGTTTCCGTAGCGATTCGGCAACGGAAACCGGCAAGGTGGTGCTATGAGGGAACACTCGGACTACTTTACCCAGACCTCCCTGGAGGCCACTTCAGAGGAGGACGAGGAGACACTGGACTGGCTCAACAGGGCCCTGGCGTCGGATCCCAGGACCACCGACGCTCTGATCATGGCGGAGGTGCACAACGGGGAGGTCGTCTTGCGGGGCGACGTGACGGTACCGGGCACCAGGGGGGCCGCCGAGGATGTGGCGTGGGGGATCCCAGGGGTGCACTCGGTGGTCAACCAGATCGTGGCCCATGGGCCAGCCGCCATCGAGTAATCCGCTAAAGGGCATGAGTGGCGCTGGGCGAGAGCATCTTCGTGAGGACCCGGGTGCAATTGGTTAGCACGGTTCTTGCGTAGGAAACATGGTGTAGAAGCCTGTCGGGGGGACAGCCTTCTCGCTGCATTGGGCCGGCGATCCCACACGCCGGCCCAGTGTCTTTTCGGGGGGTCGGTGTAGAGACGCGACATGTCGCGTCTCTACAATCCCAGGCTCAGTTATGGCGGATGCAGGAGTGGCCGTCGGGGTCCATGGGGTCGCCGCAGACGGGGCAGGTGGGCCGTCCGGCCGATATCACCGACTCTATGCGGCGGCTGAGGGCGCGAACCTGGCTGGCGCTGGCCAGACAGGTGAAGGTAGCAGGCCCCTCTGGGTCGTCCTCGGAGTCGTGGACCAGCAGAACGAACATGTCGCTGTCGGTTTCGTACCCCAGAGACAGTTGTCCGACCTTGAACTCCACCCGAGCAGGTGCGGGGAACCCCTGCGCGGCCTCGTAGGGGGCCGGACCCTTTCCGTAGTACTTCCATTCTGGGTGCCCGGAGACGCGTGCCAGCAGCTGATCGATGGCTACCCCGAGAGCCCGCATCTCCTCCTTCTCCAGCCACAGGGAGGCTGTGCCCTCCCGACTGGCAACCAGCAGGCGGAAGGTTCTTTGTCCCGGCGGGCCGTCGGCATCAGCTTCCAGGCGCATCACCGGTCCAAAATCCGTGGGGTCGTGAGCCATTCCAACCTCTCTGCAGTCGCAACGATTAGCCTCAAGCATACCACAGCAGCGGACACAAGGCACACGAGCAGGGGCAAGGACTGAGGACTGAGGACTGAGGACTGAGGACTGAGGACTGAGGAGTAGCCTAATACTCAGTCCTCAGTCCTTTTACCTCAGTCCTGGTTAGACGAGGGGCCAGGGGATGTTGCGGTTGGGATCCAATTGAGGGAACCTCTTGTTGTGGAGGAATCGGTCCACCCGCCGGAAGAAGGCGTCGATCTCCTCGGGCGCCAGGTTGGGCTCCAGGTCGGTGCGCAGCCTCTGTTGCCGGACGGGATCGGCCCTCAGCGACTCCAGGTCCTCCAGCAGCCGCTGGGGGATCGGTTCGCCGCAGTAGTCCCACAGGACGGTGCGCAGCTTGGGATCCACGTGGAAGGTGAGGCCGTGGTCGATGGCCCAGACCCGCCCGTCTGCCCCTGGAAGGCAGTGGCCCGCCTTGCGGTCGGCGTTGTTCGTCAGGAGGTCGAAGAGGGCAATCTCCATCAACTCCGCTCGCCGCTCTTCCTGAAAGGCGAAGAAGTCGGGCTGCCCCCTGGTGGGCACGTACAGCTGGACGCTTCCTACCCCGAAGGGGCCCTCCCGGATCACAGTGACCGGCACGTGAGGCCACCCCAGATGGCGGCTGGTGACGTAGGCCGCATGCTCCCGCCGATGCAGGGTTCCCCGGGGGAAGTCCCAGAGGGGTCTTTCGCCCCGCTGAGGCTTGTAGACCGCCAGGAACTGCCCTCGGCCGTCGGCCGACATCGACACCAGGAAGGTGTAGTTGCTGCCCGCCGGCACGATCTGGTATCCCTGGATCTCGCCATGCAGCAGCAGAGAGGCAGCCTCTTCAGACGACACCGCCAGGGTTCGTTGTTCGGTCGGGGGATCGGACCTTGCCCGACCCTTGCGCCGGCCTTTGCCGGTCGGTCCTGCTTCGTGAGTTCTTGCCACTGGGTTTCGGTAACCAGTCCCGCGAGATGTCAGCGCGATGGGTCGATGAGGTAGTACTCGGCCAAAGCGGAGGTGATACGAACTGTTATGCTGAGCGGAGCGAAGCATCTCCCCCCCGGTCGCCGGAGAGATCCTTCGCTGGCGCTCAGGATGACAACATCAGAACCACTTTGGTCGTCTACTAATCGGGTCTCTCCCTAGCATATGGTATCCGGCTTCAAGCCGGGCGGCAACGTTCGATCTCGATGCAGGGGACGAAGGAGTTGTTGGTGCGGGGACTGGTCAGGTGGCGGGCCCGGCGATGTCCCGAGGCATGCGGATGGGCAGGGGCGTTGCAGCGACCCTGCCCATCCATCGAACTCAGACCGCTGCCGGCTCCGGGGGTATGATGGCCCAGCAGAGCAGATACACCGGTATTCCGATGAATCCCAGCATCGGCAGGGAGAACACTGCCCAGATGAGCCGGACCGGGGTGGGGTCCACCCCCAGGTAGTGGGCGATACCACCGCATACACCGGCGATCATTCTGTCTCTCCGCGAACGATATAGTCGCTGCTCCATTCCCTATCACCTCCTGTGGCCGCCATCCGCGGAGGCAGGTTGCGCAATCCCTATGCCGGACCTCAGAGTTTGCCTGCACGGGTGCTGGTCAACTATAATATCGGTATCGCTAGGAGACTGCAGCGAGGCCAACCCGAGCAAACGCCAGGCCAAGGGTGCACTCGGGAGCCTCGCTAATAGTGTAAGCCTCGAAAGGAGAGGGGATGATCAAGATCCGGTTGCGGAGGACCGGTGCCAAGAAGCAGCCCAGCTACAGGATAGTGGTGGCTGACGTCAGGGCCCCGCGTGATGGCAAGTACATCGACCTGGTGGGCCACTACAACCCGCTGACCGAGCCGGCGACCATTCAGGTGGACGTCGAGAAGGCGGCCAAGTGGGTTGGCCAGGGGGCTCAGTTGACGGAGACTGTCGAGAAGCTGTTCACCCGGGCGGGGGTCATGGACCAGGTCCGAGGATCCAAAGGGTAAACTAACAGCCTGGGAAGGACGGGCTCGTAGCTATGAAAGAGCTGGTGGAGTTCATCGCCCGGTCGCTGGTGGATGACCCAGACTCGGTACGGGTTACGGAGATCGAGGCCGAGCAGTTGACTACCTACGAGATCGAGGTGGCCTCGGAGGATGTGGGAAAGCTGATCGGTCGCCAGGGGCGCATCGTCAAGGCGATCAGGTCGGTAGTCAGGGCCTCGGCGGCGCGACAGGGCAAGCGAGTGGCCGTGGAGGTCGTGTAGGAAACTGAGGTACGAGGGATCCCGGCGACTCCTCGTATTCGCGGGGCTGAGATGTATTTAGTTGTAGCCCGCATCGTTTCCCCTCAAGGCAATAGGGGCGAGGTCAAGGCCGAAATAGTCACCGATTTCCCTGAGAGGTTCGCATCGACCCCGGCCGTGTATCTGGGGCCGGAGCACCTCCGCTTCGAAGTGGAGGGCTACCGCTTCCTGGAGGATGCGGTGGTGCTCAAGCTAAAGGGGATCGACAGCATCGATCAGGCGGAGCGGCTGAGGGGAAAGCTGGTAGAGGTGCCGGAAGAGGAGGCGGTCAAGCTCCCCGAGGACCATTTCTTCTGGCACCAGATCCTTGGCCTCCAGGTCGTTACCTCTCAAGGGGAGACCCTCGGGAAGGTCGACGAAATCCTGGAAACCGGCAGCAACGACGTCTACGTGGTGCACGGGCCCCGGGGCGAGATGCTGATTCCCGCCATCAAGCAGGTCGTGAAGTCCGTGGATCTCGCCCGTGGCACCATCACCGTGGAGCTGATGCCGGGACTAGAAGCCTAGAATATCACCATGGCCGACCGGCCGAGAGTCTACAGAACCAAGGGCGTAGTGCTGAAGAGGATCGATCTCGGCGAAGCCGATAAGATCCTCGTCCTTTACACCTACAACGCCGGCAAGCTGAGGGCCGTGGCGAAGGGGGTGCGCCGGCCGGGAAGCCGTCTCGGCGGGCACGTGGACGACTTCGCCTACGCCGACATGCTGCTGGCCAGGGGCCGCGAGTTGGACGTGGTCACCCAGAGCCAGACCCTCGACTCCTTCCGGCGGATGCGGGAGGATCTGAAGCGCACCAGCCTGAGCTACTATGTTTCGGAGTTGGTGGATAGCTTCACCGAGGAACGGATCGAGAACCAACCCCTCTTCGACCTGCTTGTGTCGACCCTTCGCTTCCTGGCCGAGCGGGACGACCTCTCGACGGTGGTCCGTTTCTTCGAACTGCACCTGCTGGAATTGGTGGGGTACCGTCCGGAGTTGACCCGCTGCCTGGGCTGCCGGGCGGAGATCCAGCCCGAGGCCAACTACTTCAGCGCCCTTCGAGGGGGCATCCTGTGCCCCGCCTGCGGCCACCACGACGTGAGCGCCGTCCCCCTCTCCCTCAACGGCTTGAAGGTGCTCCGCTATCTGCAGCGGCTCGAGGCCCCTCCCGCAGGTGGGCTGCGGTTGGACCCCGCCACTCGGCGGGAGATCGAGTCCGTGATGCGCTCCTACGTCGAGCAGCTGCTGGAGAGGGCTCTCAAGTCCACGGCCTTCCTGGAGAGGCTCCGGCTGGAGGAGTCCTCAGGCTCCTACTCTGCCACCTAACCGACCAGCCCCCGCTTGGCTAGTTCCGTCGAGGCTTCCTCCAGGTGATCCACGGCCGTCTGCTGCCGAACCCATCCCGCCAGATCGTGGATCCCCCCCTCGAAGGCCACTCGCGGTCGGTAGCCCAGGGCGGTGATCCGGCCGACGTCGGCGTAGCAGTGGCGGATGTCACCCTTGCGGTACTTCCGGGCCACCAGAGGGTGTAGGCCATTGGGGCCGACCTCGCGGCAGATGATCTCGGCCATCTCCAGGACGGTCAGGGCGCGACCGGTCCCCACGTTGAAGACCCCGTAGTCCGCGGCTTCGCTGTCCATGGCCAGGAGGAGGGCCTGGACGACGTCGCTGACGTGGACGAAGTCCCGGGTCTGCAGCCCGTCCTCGTAGACCAGGGGCGGTTTGCCGTTCATCGCCCTGGAGGAGAAGATGGCTGCTGCCCCGGTGTAGGGGTTGGAGAGGGACTGGCGGGGGCCGTAGACGTTGAAGAAGCGCAGCGCCACCGTGGGTATGCCGTATGCCCGGCCGACGCAGAGGGACATCTCCTCCTGATCCTTCTTCGATATGGCGTAGATGGAGGCGGGCTCCAGCGGCTGCTTTTCGGGAGTAGGTAGGGGGATCAGAGGTTCCCGGCAATGGGAGCAGAGGGGTTCCCAGAGGGAGTCGCGCATCCGGGCCTCATCGCGAGGTAGCGGCTCCGCGGGGCCGCAGCGGGGGCAGCGATAGCTGCCCTCCCCGTAGAGGGACATGGAGGAGGCCACCACCAGCTTTCGAACCATGTGCTGGCCGTTGGCCAGGAGGTCCAGGAGCACCGCGGTTCCCAGGGTGTTGGTGGAGACGTAGCGCTCTATCTCGTACATGGACTGCCCGACGCCCACGGCCGCTGCCAGGTGAAAGATCACCTGCACCCCCTGCATGGCGGACCGCAGCAGGTCGCGTTCTCGGACGTCGCCCTGGATCAACTCGGCCCCGGGGTTGAGATAGGAGGGCACCTGGCGGGAAGGCCCGTGAACCTGGGGGGCCAGGTTGTCCAGGACCCGCACCTGCGCACCCCGTTGGATCAGCGCGTCCACCAGATGCGATCCGATGAAGCCCGCCCCGCCGGTTACCAGCGCCCTCTCCATGGATTCCTCCCCCGATCCAGAGTGTCGCTCTTGCCGGCCCATTGTAGCGAACCGGTGGTGTTCAAGCCATTATGATCTTGTTCCCCGGCGGCTTTCAAATCGTTCAGCGGGATCACCCGTCGCCCTGGGGCTCTCTCTTGAAGAAGGCGACTCCCAGGGGAGGCAGGGTGAGATTGAGGGAGTGGGTCCGGCCGTGGTAGGGGATGGGGGCCGCCTCGACCCCTCCCATGTTGCCCTGGCCGCTTCCCCCGTAGTCCCTCGCGTCGCTGTTCAGGATCTCCCTCCAGATGCCTCTCGCTGGCACTCCTACCCGGTAATTGTGACGGGGCACCGGGGTGAAGTTGCATACTACCAGCAGGGTGTCCCCTGGAGTAGAGTTCTTGCGCAGGAAGCAGAGGACGCTATTCTCGGCGTCGTCGCTGCTGATCCACTCGAATCCGGCCGGGTCGAAGTCCAGCCGGTGCAGGGCCGGCTCGCCACGCAACAGGCGGTTGAGGTCCTCCACCCAGCGGGCCATGCCGGCGTGGGGGACGTATTGCAGGAGGTGCCAGTCGAGGCTCTCGTCGTGGTTCCACTCCCGCCAGCTGCCAAATTCCCCGCCCATGAAGAGCAGCTTCTTGCCGGGCTGGGACCACATGTAGCCCAGCAGCAGCCGGAGGTTGGCGAACTTCTGCCAGTCGTCCCCCGGCATCTTGCCCAGCAACGAGCCCTTTCCATGGACCACCTCGTCGTGGGAGAGGGGAAGGACGAAGTTCTCGGTGAAGGCGTAGACCATCCGGAAGGTCAGTTCGTTGTGGTGGTACTTCCGATGGACAGGGTCCTGGGACATGTACTCGAGGGTGTCGTGCATCCAACCCATGTCCCACTTCATGCCGAAGCCCAACCCCCCATCGTAGATCGGCCTGGACACCTTCGGCCACGCGGTGGATTCCTCCGCGATGGTCTGGACGTCCGGGTGCTCCTTGTAGATCTCCAGGTTGAAGCGACGCAAGAAGTCGATGGCCTCTAGATTCTCTCTGCCTCCATACTGGTTGGGAATCCATTCGCCCTCTCGTCGGGAGTAGTCCAGATAGAGCATGGAAGCTACCGCATCCACCCGTAGCCCATCGGCATGGTACCTGTCCAGCCAGAAGAGGGCGCTGCTCAGCAGGAAGCTGCGGACCTCGTCCCGGCCGTAGTTGAAGATGAAGCTGTTCCAGTCGGGATGGAAGCCCTTTCGAGGGTCCGAGTGCTCATACAGGTGGGTCCCGTCGAAGTATCCCAGGGCGAACTCGTCGGTGGGGAAATGGGAGGGCACCCAGTCCAGTATCACCCCGATCCCCTGCTGGTGGAGATAGTCGATCAGGTACATGAAGTCCTGGGGGGTGCCGTAGCGGCTGGTGGGGGCGAAGTAGCCGGTGGTCTGGTAGCCCCAGGAGCCGTAGAAGGGGTGCTCCATGACGGGAAGGAATTCGACGTGGGTGAATCCCAGCCGCTTCACGTATTCCGCCAGCAGGTGGGCCATTTCCCGATAGGTCAGCCAGCGGTTCCCCTCTTCGGGCACCCGTCTCCAGGATCCCAGGTGGACTTCGTAGATCGCCATAGGGGCATCCAGGGCATTGCGACTCTGCCGCTGCGCCATCCACTCGCCGTCCCCCCATTCGTAGTCCAGCTTCCAGACGATGGAAGCGGTGCCGGGCGGTGTTTGGCAGTAAAAAGCGAAGGGGTCGGCCTTGTCCACCTGGTAGTCCCTTTCCCGGGAGACAACGTGGTACTTGTACAGATCCCCCTGGCCGATGTCCGGCACGAAGCCCTCCCAGATGCCGGACTGTCCACGAGGTCGGAGGGGGGTATCGGTGGGGTCCCAGCCGTTGAAGTCTCCCATCACGTAGAGACCCCTGGCGTTGGGCGCCCATACGGCAAAGTAGCTCCCCGCCGTTCTGTCTACAGTCATCGGGTGGGCGCCCAGTTTGTCGTAGAGGCGGTAGTGGCTGCCCTCGTTGAACAGGTAGAGGTCGTCCTCGGTCAAGAGGGTCACGTGGGTTCTCACCCTGCTGCCTCCATCAGTTGCAGGATCCCTCGGAGAGGAATGGCTGTCCAGGCGGGGCGGCTGTTCAGCTCGTAGCCCAGCTCGTAGATGGCCTTCTCCAGGAGGAAGACGTCTAGCAGGAGTTCCAGCCCTTCCCGAGCCCGGGGGACGAAGGATGCTCCCCGGGCTGCCTCCAGGTAGGCTTTCAGGAAGGTGGCGCCGACCCAACGGTACCAGAACCGGGCCCACATCCGCAAGAAGGGGCGGTCTTCCTCACGGATCACCAGCCCTTCGATCTGACCCAGGAGAGCGGCCTGGGGGGCGTACTGGAAGGAGCGGAGCATGCCGGCCACGTCTCTAATGGGAGACCGTTTGATCCGGCGCTCGCTGAGGGGCCGCCCCGGCTCTCCCTCGAAGTCGATGATGACGAAGTCGCTGCGAGTGTAGAGCAGCTGGCCTAGATGGTAGTCCCCATGGGTGCGGATACGGGAAGCTTCCACTTTTTGCTCCAGCAGAGAGCGGAAGCGTTTAATCACCTCGCCCTCCAGGTCGAGCACCCTCTGGGCCTCCTCGTGCACTTCCGGCGGAATGGCTTCAATATTCTTGGCCAGACTCTGGAATGCCTGCCTCGTGAGCACTCGTACCGACTGGTACAGAGAGCGCTGGTAGAGGGTGGTGAAGGGCTCGGGGGAGAAATCCGGGCTGCGAGGGTCGGAGGCCAGAGCCAGGTGCATTTCTGCGGTGCGCCGACCTATCAGTCGCGCCGAGTCCAGGTAGCCGCCGATCGTATCTACGGCGACGGTCGGAGGTTCCTCTTCCGCCATGTCCAGCAGCCGTTTGACGGAGAGGGGTGTGGAGGAGAGCCGTTCCGCTTCCTCGGCGACGTATTGGGAGGCCAGGGCCGACTCGAAGTAGCGGCTCAGATTGTCCAGGGTGTATTGCCAGGCGTCCCCCTGGTTGGGGACGAAGCCCTGGAGGATGGCAATGGTCATCTGCTCCCCCCTGCTCCGCTGGTACTGAATGGCTCCGGCCGTCGGCGGGGTGTGGTGGAAACCTCGTTCTGTCAGGAACCGGCCGATCTCCAGTTCCGGGTTGGTACCGGCTTCCAGCTTCCTGAGCAGCTTCAGGATGAATCTGTCTCCATAGATAACCGAGGAGTTGCTCTGTTCCGCCTTCACCAGGGTGCTCTGCAAGCCTTCCTCGGTAGCTCCTCTGAGTTGGCGAAAAGCACGGCCGGGGAGGGCCTGGAGGCTACCCTGCAACCCTTTGAACCGCCGTCTCGTGGCGATGGATTGCAGCAGGGCTTCCCGGAAAACCGGGTCCGCCAGGGCGTCGTAAAGGATGCCGCCCTGGTCGCTGTCTCGGAATCTCAGACTGGCCACGATCGTCCCCGGCTGCTCCTGGCGGAGTTGATCGGCCTGCTCTCCCGTGGCGAAGGCGATGGGGAGCAGGTAGATTTCCATGTCGCCCTCGGCGTAGTCGACCTGGATGGGAACAAGATAGGCCGAGCTGCCGTTGCAGGGGACGGGCAGAGCGTCCAGGATGCTGGTGGTCTTTATCCGTCGGGCCTTTCCACGGAACCACCGTCGTACCTGCAGGTAGGCGGGCAAGATCCCCTCCAGGGTGGCCCGGCCCTTCTCCTGGAGGAGTTGGTCCCACGGGGCACTGATCACCAGCGTCGAGACCCTCGTCTTCGGTTCGGCGGGGCCCGGCTGCCCGAGGGCGGCCTGCTGAGGCTCCAGGGAGAACCAGTAGAAACTGTGGGGACCCAGGGTCATGAAGTAGGGAAGTTCTCCGATGGGAGGAAACGGGGTGCTTCCGAACAGTTCCACCGGTACCATGCCCTGAAAGGCCGACATATCTAGCTCAACGTACTGGACGAAGCGCGAGAGGTTGGCCACCACCAGGACTGTCTCTTCCTGGTAGCGCCGGAGGAAGGCCAGCACCTTGCGGTTATCGGGATGCAGGAACTCCAGGGTCCCCCTGGAAAAGGCCCTGTACCGTTTCCGCATGGCGACCAGTCTCTTCATCCACCACAGGAGCGAGTAAGGATTGTTCTGCTGGGTCTCCACCTGCACCGTCTCGTAGTTGTACTCGGGGTCGACGATGACGGGCAGGTATAGCCGCTGGGGATTGGCGTGGGAGAAGCCGGCGTTGCGATCGGCGCTCCACTGCATCGGCGTTCGCACCCCGTCCCGGTCGCCCAGGTAGATGTTGTCTCCCATGCCGATCTCGTCCCCGTAGTAGATCACCGGGGTCCCCGGCAGCGAGAAGAGGAGGCCGTTCATCAACTCCATTCGCCTTCGGTTGTTGCCCAGGAGGGGGGCCAACCGGCGGCGGATGCCCAGGTTGATGCGTGCCTCCGGGTCCCGGGCGTACACCCGGTACATGTAGTCCCGCTCTTCGTCGGTGACCATCTCCAGCGTCAGTTCGTCATGGTTGCGGAGGAAGAGTGCCCATTGGCAGTTGTCTGGAATGGGGGGTGTCTGGGCCAGGATGTCCACGATGGGGAAGCGATCCTCCATGCGGATGGCCATGAACATGCGGGGCATCAGGGGGAAGTGGAATGCCATGTTGCACTCGTCCCCATCGCCGAAGTAGTTGACGGCCTGCTCCGGCCACTGGTTGGCCTCCGCTAGCAGCATCCTGCCGCCGAAGTTCTGATCCACGTGGCGGCGCACCGCCTTCAAGAAGGTGTGGGTCTCCGGCAGGTTCTCGCAGTTGGTTCCCTCTCGCTCGTACAGGTAGGGAACGGCATCCAGGCGCAGCCCATCGATGCCCATCTTGAGCCAGAAATCCATAATCCGGAAGATGGATTGCTGCACCTGGGGGTTGTCGTAGTTGAGGTCCGGTTGATGGGAGTAGAAGCGGTGCCAGTAGTAGGCCTCCGCCACGGGGTCCCAGGCCCAGTTGGAGTTCTCGAAGTCCTTGAAGATGATGCGAGCGTCCTGGTACCTATCCGTGGTCTCGCTCCAAACGTAGTAATTGCGGGCCGCGGCGCCGGGCCTGGCCCTCCTCGCTCTCTGGAACCAGGGGTGCTGGTCGGAGGTGTGGTTGCAGACCAGTTCGGTGATGACCCGCAGCCCTCGCCGGTGGGCCTCTCTCACGAAAACCCTCACATCTCGGAGAGTCCCATAAATGGGGTTCACCCCGGTGTAGTCGGCGATGTCGTAGCCGTCGTCCCTCAGGGGTGAAGGGTAGAAGGGCAGAAGCCAGATGGCGGTGATCCCCAGGTCCTGGAGGTAATCCAACCTATCCGTCAATCCGGGGAAGTCTCCTATACCGTCCGCGTTGCTGTCGCAGTAGCCGCGGACGTGGATCTCGTATATGATCGCGTCCTTGTACCAGAGGACGTCATACTCTGGCCGAAGGGATTCCTCCGGTTCGGGCATCAGCCACCAACCTCACCGGTCACATGAAGTACTCGAACTCTCTCTCGGAGCGAACCCGGCGGCGGACCCGAAAGATGTGAGCTGGCGATACGCGGGGGTTCACTTCCAGGTAATTGCGAGAGCCGTGCCAGATGTAGCGAGCGTCGCTCAGCAGGTCGTGGACCTGGTACGGCTGGTTGGGGTCGAGTCCGAAGGTCTGTAGAGGGATCTCCACCCAACCCTGCTGTATGTGGTAGGGATCCAGGTTCACCACCACCAGGATGACGTTGGACAGATCCTCGGTGCTCTTACTGTAACAGAGGAGCTGGTCGTTGTTCACGGGATGGAAGCGGAGACTCCAGTCACTGTGCAGGGCTGGGTTCTCGCGGCGGATCCGGTTTACCCGGCCGATGAAGTCTCTCAGGCTGTCGGGCCGGTCGATGTCCCAAACCCGGATTTCGTACTTCTCCGAGTTCCAGTACTCCTCGCTCCCCTGTTCCCTGGCGCGGTTCTCCAGCAGTTCGAAGGCGGGCCCATAGATCCCATAGCTCGCTCCCAGGGTGGCCGCCAGTACCAGCCTCGCCGCGAAGGCGGGCCGTCCGCCGTACTGGAGGTATTCGGTGAGAATGTCGGGAGTGTTCGGCCAGAGACTCGGCCGGAAATACTCTCGTGCATCTGTTTGAGTGAGCTCAGTGAAGTACCGGACCAGCTCCTCCTTGGTAATGCGCCAGGCGAAGTAGCTGTAGGACTGGGTAAAGCCCAGCTTGGCCAGCCGATACATTACCTTCGGCCGGGTGAAGGCCTCCGAGAGGAAGATCACCTGGGGGTAGTCTCGCTTCACCTCGGCGATCAACCACTCCCAGAAGGGGAAGGGCTTGGTGTGGGGGTTATCCACCCGGAAGATCTGCACCCCCTGCTCGATCCAGAAGAGCACAACGCTCTTCAGTTCCTCCCATAGCTCCTTCCACCGATCTGTCTCGAAGTCGAAAGGGTAGATGTCTTCGTACTTCTTGGGAGGGTTCTCGGCGTACTGAATGCTGCCGTCCGGGCGGTGGCGGAACCACTCCGGGTGTTCCCGGGCGTAGGGGTGGTCGGGAGAGGTCTGGAAGGCGATGTCCAGGGCGACCTCCAGTCCCTGCTCCCGAGCTTTCGCGACGAAGTGACGGAAGTCCCCCAGGCTTCCAAGCTGGGGGTGAACCGCCTTGTGGCCGCCCTCCTCGGCTCCGATGGCCCAGGGGCTTCCTGGATCACCGGGGGCGGCCGCGGGCGAGTTGTTCCTGCCCTTGCGGTGGGTGCGGCCGATGGGATGGATGGGCGGCAGATAGAGCACGTCGAAGCCCATGGCGGCCACGTAGGGGAGACGCTCTTCGCACTCCTGGAAGGTGGCATGCTGCCCCGGTTGGGAAGCGCAGGAGCGGGGGAACATCTCGTACCAACTGCTGAAGCGGGCCCTCTTCCTGTCCACCACCACCGCCAGTTCACGGCCGTAGCTGGTGGCGAAGCGTCGGTCGGCATAGCGGTTCATCAGGTCGGAGAGCCTCGCTTGCAGGGCGCGTTGAACCCTGGCCGAGAGGTCGTGGCTGGGGTTCTGGCGAAGAAAGGTGGCATACTCCCCCAGGATGCGAGCGTCCGAGCCCGAAGCCCGGGCTGCGGCCTCCTCCACAAGGCTCGCCCCCACCAGCAGTTCCGCAGATACCTCCTGCCCGGCCCGGATCCTCTTTTCCAGGTCCTTTCTCCAGCTCTGGAAGTGGTCCACCCAGGCCTCGAGGGTGTAGCGGTAGCCACCGAGGTCGGATACCACGAACTCGCCTCGCCAGCGGTCGTTGATCAGCGGTTCCATGGGGGCCTCTGCCCACTTCCGGTCGGATTCCCTGCGGTAGAGCAGGACGCAGGCGAGAGCGTCGTGGCCGTCGGCAAAGACGTCGGCCTCCACCAACACCTTCTCGCCGGCTGTGCGCTTGATGGGAAAGCGGCCGCAGTCGATCTCGGGCTTCACGCCCTCGATGACCGCCCGTCTTCTGTCCTCCTGAGAGGGCGTTACGGTCCCTGGAGCCCCTGGCGGGGTCTTGTCCTCTGCATGGGCGTTGCCGCTCAGCCTCCGGCCTCCTTCTACGTTGCCGCGTGGGGATAACCCGGCTCCCTTCGATCCCGGATTCTCGTAAGCCCTGCCGTCTAGAACTTGGTGGTTGCAAGGATCGGGCCTCGCTCTGCCTGCCCCTTCTCAGGGGCCCCAGGGCTGTGGTAGCCTGAAGGGCGTCACATCGGGCGACCTTCTTTCGACGAGACCTTTCCTGCCTCAGTTCGGCGATCCAGGGTGAGAGACTCTTGCCGCCCGCCGATGGCGTTCTCGGCGGTCCCTGTTCAATAATGGAGGCTCCTCGTATGTTCAAAGGGATGAGGGGAATCGGGGCCGGCCTTCTGGTGGCTGCCTTCCTGGTGGTCGCCCCCAGCATGGCCCTGGCGCAATCGAAGTTCGAGTTCAAGCTGGGTTTCCAGTTGCTGGCCGACCAGATCCCGGAAGTAGTAGGTGAGCCCCTGGAGGCCGAACACTACAATCCCGCCAACGGGGACTCCATCCAGCAGACCTCAACGGGCTTGATGGTGTGGCGCAAGGCCGACAACTGGACCGCCTTCACCAACGGTAGCAGGGCCTGGGTGAGCGGGCCTTACGGGGTTCAGGAAAGGGCGAACGAGGAGCGCTTTAAGTGGGAGGACTTGCCCTCTGCCGGACCCAGCCTTTCCCCCGACAGGGCCTCCGACGCTCCGGGGGCCGTCCTAACCGATAGCCTGTTGGTGACCTGGTATGGCACCCCCCTCACACCGCTCATGGGGATTTTGGGGCGCTACAGCGGTCCGGAGTTGGCCAGTCGATTGCAGCAGCAGGCCGATGCCTACGCGCCCCTGACGGGCAAGAAGGTCGTGCCCTGCTACGAGTTGATCGCTGTGGTCGCCCAGGGTGGCCCTGGAGCCGATGGCCTCTGGCGGCGCAGGGAGAGCCGGGAAGTGATCGACTCTATGTTGGAGCAAGCCAGGGCCAACGGGTTCCGCCTCGTCCTGGACGTCCAGGTAGGCCAGAGCCGGGTGGAGCAGGAGCTGGAGTACCTCCGTCCCTATCTGGAGCAGCCCGACGTTTACCTGGCGCTGGACCCTGAGTTCGACATGTGGCCCGGCCAGGAGCCGGGCCAGCAGATCGGCCACACGGTTTCGGGTGAGGTCAACTACGCCCTTGGCTTCCTCGAGAAGGTCATCCAGGAGAAGAAGCTGCCTCCCAAGGTGCTGATCGTCCACCAGTTCACCCTCAACATGCTCCCGGACAAGGAGAATATCGGCAGGAGTCCGGTGGTGGATCTGGTGCTGGATATGGACGGCTTCGGTGCCCAGGTCGTGAAGCGGGGGAGCTACCAGGCGGTGATGGGGAAGCCGCTCCAGTTCGCCGGGGTGAAGCTGTTCTACAACCACGACCCCGACCTGTTTGCGCCGGAGGAGGTTATGGGGCTGAATCCGGTGCCCTCGGTGGTGATCTACCAGTAGAGCCTAAGCACCTGGCCCAAGATAGTCTGCCCTTCGTCACCCCCGCGAAAGCGTGGGTCCAGGA
>JAJZQR010000371.1 GCA_021806765.1 Chloroflexota bacterium
TCGGGTCCTGTTCCTCGGCCCCGTGGTGCTGATCTTCGGGCTCATCTTCGCCAAGTCGGTGGCCAAGGAGGGCCACAAGGTGAAGACCTCCGCCCTTCTTCCCTGGTTCGTTCTGGGCTTCCTTGTCCTGGGGTTGCTGCGCACTGTCGGCGTGATCCCCGATGTGATCTCCGCCGATGCCAAAGTCCTCAGCAACTCCCTGATGATCGTCTCCATGGTGGCCCTGGGGATGGGGGTCGACTTCGCTGCCGTGAGGAGCGTCGGACCCAGAATCTTCGCTACGGTGGTGCTCTCCATCCTCTTCCTGGGAACCCTGAGCCTGGGGATGATCTTCCTGCTGGGCATCGCGTAGCGCAGGACTGAGGACTGAGGACTGAGGACTGAGGACTGAGACGTTGATACTCAGTCCTCAGTCCTTTTGGCTCAGTCCTCGTTAGAAGGCTAGGTCCTCGACGAACTGCTCCATGAAGTCGGGGCGAGCAGACAACTCCACGTGCTCGGCGAAGCGGGCGATGCGGGTAGCCTCGTGGCGCAGATCTGTGGATAGCAGCGCCATGACAGCCCCCTGGCCTGCCGCGTTGCCGACAGCCGTTATCCGCTCGATAGGCAACGGTGGAACCAGGCCGATGGCCCTGGCGCTGGCGGGGTTAACGAAACTGCCGAAGGCTCCGGCCAGCAGGATCTCGGAAATGTCATTCTCCTCGATGCCGAACTCCTTCAGCAGAATGGAGATTCCGGCTCGAATGGCCGCCTTGGCCAGTTGAAGCTCCCGTACGTCGCTCTGGGTTAGGACGACCGGCCTGCGGCCTCGGCGGGCCAGGATGAAGCCGTCGCTGGCGCCGTTTCCTACCAGCCGTTGAGCCAGACGTGGTGGTAGGGCTGGCTCAGCCCTCTCGGGGGAGATCAAACGACCGGAGTCGTTCAGGACATCGGATCGACGCATCTGAGCCACTGCGTCCAGCAGTCCGGAACCGCAGAGACCGATGGCCGGTCCCCCTCCGATCACCTGGACCTTAACCTCGCCCTGGTCGATCCAGACTCTTTCGATGGCCCCTTCTGTGGCGCGCATCCCGGAGGAGATCCTGGCCCCTTCGAAGGCCGGTCCCGCCGCCGTGGAGCAGGTGAGCAAACGATCCTTGTTGCCCAGGACGATCTCGCCATTGGTGCCCAGATCTATGGCGAGGCGGATCTGGTCCGATCGGTGCATGGCGGTGGCCAGCACGACGGCCACCGTGTCACTACCCACGAAGCCGGCGATGTTAGGAAGGGTGTAAACCCGCCCTGAAGGGTTGATGGCCAACCCCAACTCGGCAGCGAGACAGGAGACCGGGTCGGCGACTACCGGTTGATAGGGTGCGGAGGCCAAAGAGGCGGGATCGATACCGAGGAAGAGGTGGTTCATGCAGGTATTGCCCACCACCACTGCCTCGTAGACCTGCTCCCTATCTATCCCTGTCCTGTCTAGAAGGCTGTTCAGGGCGGAGTTTATGGTGGATACCGCTGCCGACTGCAGTTCCCCAAGACCGTCCGGCTGGGTGGTGGCGTGGGTGATCCGGGAGATCACGTCGGCACCGAAGTTGGCCTGGCCGTTAAGCTGGGACTCGACTCCCAGGGTGTGGCCGCTGTTGAGATCCACCAGGATGGCCACGACGCTGGTGGTGCCCAGATCCACGGCAAGACCGTAGCTGTGGGAAGTGGTGTCGCCGGACTCCAGGGCCACCAGGCGATTGTCCACTGTCACGGCGGTGACGTCGTAGCTCGATGCGGAGAGGATCGTGGGGATGCGCTGCAGCCATGGGAGGTCAATCCGCAGATCGGAGTACCCTAGTGGGAGGGCGCGCCGAAGCCGAAGGGCATCCGGTGCCGGGTCCTCCAGGGTTGGCTCCGACAGCAGAAGGTGGAACTGGTGCACGGCAGGCTCGGGCTCGATCTGGGACAAGGGGACCACAGCCGGCTGCAGTGCCCGTTCAGGCACTCTCACGGTGACGTGGCCGGTGATCTTGGCCTGGCAGGCGAGCCGCCAGCCCTGGTGCAATTCCTCAGGGGGGATGAGGGTCCGTTCGGGGAGGGTGGGAGGCTCGAGGGCGGCTGTGGTTGAGCCGCTAACGCCCTCACCCTGATCCTCTCCCCCTGGGAGAGGGAAGGAGCCCTCATCCTGACCCTCCCCCTCCCTCTGTTCCTCATGGTGAGGGGACTCGATCTGGACTTTGCACTTGCCGCAGATGCCGCGATCTCCACAGGGAGCATCGATGGCGACGTGGGCCGCCGCCGCGGCAGCGAGCAGGGTAACGCCGGCGGGGACCCAGGCCTCCACGCCGTCGGGAAGGAACCTCACACGGTAGTCTGCCATATAAGCTGCCTCTAACTAGGTTGTGTCCTGCGACGGCCGAACTGGGGGTACTGTCATGCTGAGCGGAGCGAAGCATCTCCTCGCCACGGAGATCCTTCGCTATCGCTCAGGATGACACCTCTCATATCAAGAGTCACAGAGCAGTAGGTATCAAGAAGCCTTTGATGGTTCTGGAGACATCCCCAGGGACTATCTCCGCTTACTTGGCTGCGGCCTCGGCTGCCTGCCGGGCTCGGTAGGCACGCAGGTAGCTCATGCCGTACTCGTCCTTGCCCAGCAGCAGGTCGCTGGACAGGATCGCCTTGGCTATCTCTGGAACCGTTGGGTCGACGATGGGGCAGTTCACGCCGGCGGCGAGCACCATCGGGAGGTAGGCGGCGTTGATGGTCTTCCGCTCCGGCAGGCCGAAGGAGACGTTGCTGGCCCCCAGCGTCATGTTGCAGCCCAACTCCTGACGGACCAACCGAATCGTCTCCAGGGTCACTGCACCGGCGGTGCTATCGGTGCCGACGGTCATGCAGGCGCAATCTACGATGATGTCTTCCCGGGGGATACCCAGGGCCTCGGCCCGCCCCACGATCTTCCTGGCGATTTCGAATCTCACCCGAGCGTCGTTGGGGATGCCCGTGTCGTCCATCAGCAGGGCAACCACGGCGGTGCCGTGCCGCTTTACCAGGGGAAGGATCTGGTCCATCTTGCTGTCCTCGCCGGTGACCGAACTGAGGAGGATCTTACCCTGGTAGACGGTCAGGGCGGCCTCCATGACCTCGGGGCTGGCGCTGTCCAGGCAGATGGGAACGTCCACGGTCTCCATGACGGCCTTGACGGCTTCCTTGACCATCCGAGGCTCGTCGACGCCGGGATAGCCCACGTTGACGTCGAGAATCTGGGCGCCGGCCTGCACCTGGGAAAGGGCCTCGCGACGAACTATCTCCACGTCGCCCACCAGAAGGGCCTCGCCCAGCTTCTTGCGAGCAGTCGGGTTGATCCTCTCTCCGATGATGACGGTGGGGCTTTCCGGAGAGATGGTGACGGTCTTGGTGGCGCTGGAAAGTGTTGTAATCATGGCCAGGTCTCCTTGGCAGTGTTGTGAGTCTCAATGATGTTGTTCAACGAAGACAGAGAGTACCGAACGGGCTACCCGATGTCAAAGAGAGATCGGGTAGCTGCCGCACTGTTCGTACAGTTGCGCTGCCCTGGCTATCCGTTCGAACACCGCATCGGTTGGCGCGTTGTCGCCGAAGCCGAAAATCGCCATCCCCAGGTCGCACTGGATGTCCCATTGACTCCAGCCCTGGTACTATTCCGGGAGGGTGCCGCGATTGTAGCACCAAACCAGCGATCACCTGTCGCCGGTTGGCGGCTTGAACTGGTCCGCATTGTAGGAACTGCGGACGAAGGGACCAGACGCTACCAGCAGGAAACCCATGGCCTCGCCCTCAGCCTTCATCCGGTCGAATGCTTCCGGCGGGTAGTACTGCCGCACTTCGAGATGGGCCCTGGAAGGACGAAGGTATTGACCGATGGTGAAGACGTCGCATCCTACCTCACGCAAGTCTCGCATTACCCGAACAACCTCCTCCTCGGTCTCCCCGAGTCCCACCATGAGGCCGGACTTGGTGTAGCCCCTGGGGAGGTCCTTCTTGGCTCTGGCCAGCAGTTCCACAGACCGAGCGTAGTCGCCCTGTGGTCGAACGGAGGCGAAGAGGTGAGGCACCGTTTCCACGTTGTGGTTCAGGATATCCGGCTCCGCCTCCAGGACCGTTCGGAGGTCAGCCTCCGACCCACCGAAGTCGGGGATCAGCACCTCAACCAGAGCCGAGGGACAGCGGCGCCGGATAGCGCGGATGGTCTCCGCGAAATGGGCTGCCCCGCCATCGGACAGGTCGTCTCGAGTGACCGAGGTCACCACCACGTGCCTGAGGCCCAGGTTGGCCGCGGTTTCGGCCACCCTCTCCGGTTCCTCGGGGTTCAGGGGCGAGGGGTTTCCGGAGGCAATGGCGCAGTAGCCGCAGTGGCGGGTGCACACGTCCCCAAGGATCAAGAAGGTGGCAGTCCTGCGGGAGAAGCACTCTCCGAGGTTGGGGCACATAGCGTCCTCGCATACGGTGTGGAGACTCTGCCGGCGCAGAAGGGATCGGACCTCTGAGACTGCCCCCGTAGGTGGAAGCCGTTTGATCAGCCAGGAGGGTTTACGAAGGTTTTCCAAGGTTCCTGCTACAGCCTTTCTGACCGTATCACGTAGTAACGACTCCAGCCGTTCGTCACCTCTTAACACAGCAACGAACGTCTGCAGTCGTTACTAGAGAGGCATGTCTATCCGTTTATGGTGCTGAAGACCGGAAGAAACATGTCGGCGGTGATGGCCTGGCCACGCTCCACCACGACGAATTGGTGATCTCGCCTCTCCGGCGACACCAGATCTC
>JAJZQR010000048.1 GCA_021806765.1 Chloroflexota bacterium
CAAAGACGCCGCCGGCCTGGCAAAGGGCCAGGTAGCCGCCCGCCACCACGATGCGGGTGTGCTCATCGGGTACCACGGGGACCAGCAGTACTTCCTTCAGATAGAGCGCCAGGTAGCTGGTAAGAGCTAGCTGAGCGGTAACGTAGAGGATTGATATGCCGCTGACGGCCCACAGGGCCCGGTTTCGGATCACCTCGCCGAGACCTGACCTGAGGGGCCCTTTGCGAGCCTCCGAGCGGCGGGTCCCTGCCACGTCTCGGGCCATGATCCCCACGACGACCGCACTGGCGATGATCACGAACCCCACCACAGCGATGGCAGAGCGCCATCCGATGGCCAAGGCGATGACCGGCAGGGTCGAGGCGGTGACGATGCCGGCCAGCGGCACCCCTGCCTGCTTCAGCCCCATCGCCGTCGCCCGAGCCTGGGGAGGGAACCAGTCCATGATGACCTTGGTGGATCCGGGCATCACGACTCCTCCACCGATCCCCGCCAGGAACATCACCGTCGCCGCCGCCAGAAAGCTCCCCACCTGCGACATGGACAGCATCACGATGCCGATGATGACCAGAGCCGCGGACATCAGCCTTCGGACGCCGAACCGATCGACCAGGGAGCCCGCGACGATCAGCACCCCCCAGGAGCCGGCGAAGATGATGGACGAGAAGAGGCCTACCTCTGCCTTGCTCAGCCCCAACTCCGGCTGGAAGAGGGGGGCCAGCGGCGCGACGGCCTGGGTGGCGAGGGCGTTGCTGAGCTGCACCAGAAAGGCGACGCCCAGCATCACCCAGCGATAGGAGGATGTGGAGGGCTCCGCGGCAACGACGAGGAGCGGCTTTTTGGCGGCCAAGATCGATGGCTCCTTCACAGCGTAGTCGACAGGGTTCGGGGGGGAGTATCGACGAGGTGTGTAATTCTATACCTTTGCCCGGGGGTTGGTGCAAGAGCCGCCTGCTCCATTTCCAGTTCGGCCGGCCCCTATCGCATGCTGGCGCCCTTGACGCCGTTCCCATCGGCTGCCTAGACTGGCCCCAATCGAGAAACCATTCCTGGGAGGAGAGAATTCAGTGCTGTACGAACTGCGCGTGTACGAGATCGCCCCGGGTCGAATGCCGGCCATCATCAACCGTTTCGCCAACATCACCCTGGAGATGTTCAAGAAGCACGGGATCAAGCCGGTGCTGTTCCTGGAGCCGGTGCTGGGGGTCAGCAACCAGCTCACCTACCTGGTGCAGTGGAACAGCCTGGCCGAGCGAGAGAGGTGCTGGGACGCCTTCTCCAGCGATCCCGAGTGGATCGCCGCTCGCAACGAGACCGAGAAGGACGGCCCCATCGTCGTTCGCTTCACCAACACCATCCACAAGGAAGTCCCCAGCATCATGGCGAAGCTGAAGGACCTGTAGGAACAGCGGGGAGACGCGTCTCCGTGTCCCCGTGTCTCTACCGGAGGGGGCCGGTGAGGATCGCCGTCACCCTCTCTCCCGCCAGCCGCTTCTGCCCCGGGGCAAAGATCAGCAGGGCGTTGGCCCCCACCATGGAGAGCAACCGCCCCGAGGACTGAAGGCCGGTGGTGGAAGCCCGAAGGGTTCCATCCTCCCATCGAACCACGGCCCTCTGGTACTCGGTTCGGTCGGGCGCCGGGTTCACGTCGTGCTCCAGCACCGCCTCCACCCTCGGGCGAGTGACCTGCCGATAACCCTGCATCTTCAGCAGCACCGGTCGCACGAACAGTTCGAAAGTCACCAGGGAGGAAACGGGGAAACCCGGGAGGCCGAAAACCACCTTCTCCCCCACCGTGGCGAAGGTCAGGGGTTTGCCAGGCTTCATGGATACGCGGCCAAAGTGCACCGTGCCCAGCTCCTCCAGGATCCCCTTCACCAGGTCTCTCACCCCCATGGATACCCCTCCGGAGGTGATCAGCACGTCCGCCGTCTCCAACCCTCGACGAATCTTCTCCTGCTGCTCCGAGCGCAGGTCCTCGACCATCCCCAAGGAGACAGGCACCGCGCCAGCCGATTCCACCGCGGCCATCAGGGCGTAGCGGTTGCTGTCCCGGATCTTGGCCGGTCCGGCCTCCTCCCAGGGTTCCACCAACTCATCGCCAGTGGAGAGCACCGCCACCCGGGGGCGCCGGTATACCTCCACCTCGGCACGTCCCAGCGCAGCCAGCAGCCCCACCTCCGGCGCCCCGAAAACGGTCCCCTGGGCCAGCACCAGCTGTCCAGCCTTAACGTCCTGGCCCGGCGGCCGGAGATTCTCCCCCGGCTGCACCGGTCGGATCAGCCTTATCTCGCCCCCCTGCTCCTCGACGTACTCCACCATGACCACTGCGTCGGCCCCGGGCGCCACCGGGGCACCGGTCATGGTTCGCACGGCCGTGCCGGGAGTAACAGTCACCTCTCCCGCCAGCCCGGCGGTCACCTCGGCCAGCACCCTCCTGGCCGGCTCCCGGTCCATGCTGCGCACGGCGTAGCCATCCACCGAGGAGGCGGGGAAGGGAGGCAGGTCTGCCGTGGCCACGAGGTCTCGAGCCAGCACCCTGCCCCGGGCCTCGGCCAGCGGCACCGTCTCGGCCCTCAGTAGCTGGGCGTGCTTCAGCGCCGTCTCCAGGGCCACCTCGGGCGCAACCATCGCGTATTTCGACTCAGCCATCAGTGTCTCCTATGGTAGCCGCAGGCTTCTGATAGGTGTCGGTCTCGATCTATTGGTCAAAGTCCATCAGCCTGCGCGTAGCTCGCGAGATAGCATACTTCCAGGGTACAAGGCACCCGCCCCCTAATTGGTGCGGCTACTTAAAGCATCCCAACTGGCACTTGGTGATGCGGATCTTCCCCGCATCGGCCGCCCAGCCGACATCGGGCACGCTGACTCCCAACTCCTCGGCCAGACGATGGGCTACGGCGCAGGGCAGCCTACCATCCACCAGCGCCTCACTCACCCGCTCCAGCAGCAGCGCCTGCTTCTCCGGCGAGGGCGCGCGCTTGGGAGGCCTGCCCCCGTGGGGGCCGTTGCCCTCGGTGTAGACGTCCGAGCGGATGGAGAAGAGGTCGTCGATCTCCGCGTTCAGCACCTCTTCCACCGTCACGTCGGGCGAAAGGTCCCTCGGGTGGAAGGCCAGCACCTTCTGATTGGCGTAGGTCAGGCGGAAGGCTCTCCCTCCCGGCAACTTCATCCGTCGGTTCCCCAGAGTCGCCCCGGTCAGCCCCTGGAGGGCATCGACGATGCAGCCGTCTTCGCCCAGGTGCAGCACTAGTCTCGGGTCCTTCTGGGCCATCTCCCACTGAACCATGGCGTGGTACATCATCCGCACGCCCAGGGCAACCCCCACGCACTGCTCGCCGTGGAAGTTGGCCGCCTCCACCATCATGGAGTCGAAGACGGACCGGCGGTCGGCCTTGTCAGGGAAGCGCAGGTCCCGCGAGCTGCGGGCAGAGAAGACGCAATCCCAGCTGGGGGAGTACCGTTTTACGTCGACGATCGGCGTGCCATCCACCAGGTCCAGCCGCTCCACGTAGACCTTCAACCCCTCCACCCGGTCCAGACGGCAGGTGGTGAGGCTCAGCGGATTGGGCCGGTGGGACGACCTGAGGCCGAAGACCCCCCGAGGGTGGTCCGAAGCCCGACGGGTCTGAGTTATCTGGAGGGTATCCCGTTCGGCCAGGTGCAGCCAACCTATCACCTGGAGGTGAGTCCCACTACCGATGTCCTCCAGACCGGCCTCGAATCGGGGATACAGCTCTATCCAGGCCGGCACCCCCTCGAAGGGCATCTCCCCAGGTCTGGTCACCGGAGAGTGAACGACACCTATGGGTTCTATGTCCATGGATTACTCCTTGAAGATCGCCTTGGGGATCATAGCGTGGATCCCCTTGTCCTTGTCCACCAGCTGAGTCACCCTCAGATCCACTGCCAGGCTGCAGAGGGAGTAAGCCTCTTCCCGGCTCAACCCCTTGTTTCGAACCAGCCACTCGATGGCGTCCCGCAAGGCGATGCGGGCGGCCTCATCCAGATCGGGATGAAAACCCATGGTGATCCAGTGGGTAGGAGTCTCCGCCATCGGTCTCTCCAGCTTCATGTCCTTCCGGACGAGGAACTGGAATCGGGCCTCTTTCATGGAGGTCTCCAGGGCCGTGGTGCTCACCTCGCCATCCCCTTGAAGGGCGTGAGCGTCACCGGTGGAGAAGAGGGCACCGGGCACGAAGACGGGCAGGTATAGGGTCGTGCCCTCCACCAACTCCTTCAAGTCCATGTTGCCACCGTAGGGTCCGGGAGACACCGTGTTGACCTGACCGGCCGCCCCCGGCGCCACGGCCATGATCCCCATGAAGGGCCTCAAGGGCAAACGGACGTCGGGCCGGAACTCCACCTCCTTCGCCTCGGGGGCCCACTCGAAGCCTCGGGCATACCCGTCGTGGAACTCATCGGGAAGGGTGCCGGATCCGGTGCTGCCGGGCATGCTGTAGTTCACCCCGAAGGGGTAGGGGACCAGTTCCAGGATGCGGATCTCCAGGACGTCTCCCGGCTCGGCACCGTTGACGTAGATCGGTCCGGTCAGGGTGTGGGTGCTGAGGCCGCGGGCATAATAGCCAAGCCGAAGATTGGCTATCTCCTCGGCGGTCATGGAGGGTTGCATCTGCCCGTCCATCAGCATCATGGTTTCAATGGAAACCACGTCGCCAGAATCGACGGTCAGAACCGGCCGGAGGGAGTTGTCGTAATAGCCGGTGTGAACGGTGGCGGGGCTGGCAGCCAGCCGATGGGAACGGTTGCGGGACAATGTCTCTTCCGATGCCAAGGCCGTCCTCCCTGGATTGATGGATTCAGGATAGCACTTCTCCCCTACCAGTCGATATCCTCGATCTCAGGGGGCGCAAATGCCGGCAACTTCCTCCGGCCGGCGCGTTCCTCCTCAAGAGCGGTCTCCAGCACCATCCGCAGCCGCTCGTCCACGTCGGCTCCGCCCAGCACCCGCACGGTGGCCCGGTAGGGATATCCATGGACCGTCACGTCCAGGTCGAAGAGCCGCTCCAGGAAGGCTACCGGCAGATCCAGCCCCGCCCGGTAGGGATCCCGGCAGGCGAAGGTCCAACCCCGCTCCACCCGGGCCTGAGCGTACTCGGCTCCCAGCCGTCGCCGGGCCGCCTCCGTGTACATTCGGGGCCGGATGTAGTGCAGCTCCCTGTGCTGCTCGGCATCGAAACGAAACAGTTCCTGTCCGTACGGCTCCTCGTCGACCAGCTTCTCCAGGAACCGCTCCACCCTGATCTCTCGGGAGCGCTGCCGCGCCACTAACCGCTGCTCCGCCTCCGTCAAGGCGGAGTCGGGATCCCAAACCCTGAGGGCCGCCGCCCTGATGGCCTTGCCGGTGACCAGTCTGTGGTCGTGCTCCACGGCATCCACCAGCGCCACCCAGTCCGGCCCCCCCATCTCGGTGCTTCGCACCAGCCCCACCGCAGCCCGCAGCTGTCCGGCCTGCTTGCCTGCTTTGGGATTCGCCGAGTCCAGCAGATGGGCCAGTACCAGGCCGCTGGTGCGCTCCGTTTCCGGCCGGTGGGATTCAGGGAGGAGCAGGCGGACGTCCAACTGTTCGAACTGTCTCCTCACCTCGGTGGTCCAGAGCAGGTCGTGGGAATCGAACCACCACACCCGGGTTCCTCGAGCCTGGAGCACCGTGAGGGCGGAGCGGAGGGAGCCACTATCCGCTGCAGGCACCCCGCACACCAGGATACGGGTGAAGGCGCGTCGGGCGTCGTGGAGCAGGCGGGTAGCCTCCGGCAGGGAGGCGACGACCCTGAAGGTTACCGCCCCTTCTATGGTCCCCAGCAGCAGCCCAGCCCCTACCAGGGCATCTCTGTCAGAATCGGATATCAGCAGATCCGGCAATTGTCATCACCCAAGGGCTTCGCCCGTAGTAACGACTAATGATGCTCAACAACCTAATCGGGTGGTCACGATCCTGTAGGGGCCGGCGTCTCTGCCGGCCAGAGGGCGGGTCTGCCCAGTAGACGACCAAAGTGATCCTGATGTTGTCATCCTGAGCGTCAGCGAAGGATCTCCAGTGGCGAGGAGATGCTTCGCTGCGCTCAGCATGTCAGGTATATCACCCCCACCCTCCCCCACAGACTCAAGTCACTCAGGAATCGGCCGGAAGGCCACCTCCACCGCCTCTTCGACGGGTATCCCAAGACCCACCGCCAGGTAGGCTATCCTGGCCGTTCCCTCCACCAGGTCGGCCACGTCGTAGGCGGCCACCAGGTCGGGCCCCGTGCCGATGATCCCGTGGGCTCGCATCAGCAAGGCCTTGATGCTCCGATCGCTGGAGAAGGCCTCCTCCACAAAGCTGCGTAGCTCCGCCGACCCGGAGAGGGCCACATCGATGCAGGGAACCTTCCGGAGCCCGACGCTGGCCCCCACCGCCACCAGGGGCAGCTCCTGGAAACGATGGGAGAAGGCGGTAGCGTAGGGAGGATGAACGTGTACGATAGCGTTCACTTCGGGGCGAACCCGATAGACGGCGCAATGGAAGCCAGTCTCTTTGGAGGGCTTGTAGGGGGAGGCGGGATCTGCCGGGGTCGCGTAGAGATCGGTCTTCACGATGTTCTCCACGGTCGTCAACTCCAGCGAGACCCCGGTTGGGGTGATCAGCACCTCGTTCCGGCCCGGAATCCTGGCGCTGACATTCCCGCCGGTGCCGGCCACCAGCCCCCTGCGGTACGAGCGTATGGCCGTCTCGGCCAGTTTCTCTCTCAGAGATCTCTCCACGGGATCGAAAGACATCTGTGCACCTCGGAACATTCCAGACTCAGGGTGACCCAAGGGTACCTTGATCCATTATACGACGCAGAGGCTATCCGCCGCAGACAGAGCAACGGGGCAGACCTGCAGGTCTGCCCCATTGGGAGAGACCGCCCGAGGGGCGGGTGAAAGCCATGCAGTGACGGGAACCGTAGTAACGACTTTAGTCGTTCGTCTCCGGCATCTCCAACAGAGACGAACGGCTGAAGCCGTTACTACACCAGGAGGGGCATTCCCGTCTCCCCGTCACCCCGTCACCCCGTCGGGACTAGCTCTCGGTCTCCTCGTACTGCTTCTTCAGGCTCGACACCACGGCCGGGTCCTGCAGTGTGGTGGTGTCGCCCAGAACCCTGCCCTCGGCTATGTCCCGCAACAACCGCCGCATGATCTTCCCGCTGCGGGTCTTGGGCAGCTCACTGGAGAAGATGATCGTCTCCGGCCTGGCGATGGCACCGATCTTCGTGACCACGTGGTCCCGCAACTCGTCGATGGTGTCGTGATCGGCCACCACCCCCTCTTTCAAGGTCACGAAGGCGGCGATAGCCTGGCCCTTCAGGGGATGGGTGATGCCCACCACTGCTGACTCCGCCACCGATGGATGGCTCACCAGGGCGCTCTCCACCTCCATGGTGCCGATGCGGTGCCCCGCCACGTTCAGCACGTCGTCCACCCGTCCCAGGAACAGCATGTAGCCGTGCTCGTCGTACTTGGCGCCATCGGCCGGGAAGTAGACGTCGTCCCACTTCCGCCAGTACTGGCTGACGTAGCGGTCGGGATCGCCCCAGATGCCCCTGAGCATAGCCGGCCACGGCCTGGTGACGGATATATAGCCGCCGCCGTTGGTGACCTTCTCGCCCTGCTCGTTCAGGATGGCCGCCTCGACCCCGGGGAAGGGCTTGCCGGCGAAGCCGGGCTTCATCTCGTCGATCCCGGGCAGGGTGGTTACCATGATCATCCCTGTCTCCGTCTGCCACCAGGTGTCTACCACGGGACACCGCTCGCGCCCAATGTTCTTGTAGTACCACATCCAGGCCTCGGGGTTGATCGGCTCGCCCACGCTGCCCAGAAGGCGCAGACTGGAGAGATCGTGGGACTGGGGATACTGCTCTCCCCAGCGCATGAAGGCCCGTATGGCCGTGGGCGCCGTGTAGAAGACGCTGACTGCATTGTCCTCGATGATCTGCCAGTAGCGATCCCTGTCCGGCCAGTCGGGTGCTCCCTCGTACATCACCACCGTCGCGCCCACCGACAGGGGTCCGTAGACGATGTAGGAGTGGCCCGTGACCCAACCGATGTCGGCGGTACACCAGAAGATGTCGTCCTCCCGCAGGTCGAAGACCCACTTGGTGGTGGCATAAACCCCCGCCAGATAGCCGCCGGTGGTGTGAACGATCCCCTTGGGCTTCCCCGTGGTCCCCGAGGTGTACAGGGTGAAGAGGATGTCTTCGGAGTCCATCTCCTCGTAGCGGCAGTGGCCGTCGGTGTTCTGGATCACCCGGTGGTACCAGCGGTCCCGCCCCTCGACGACCCGGAGCGGGAAGTCGCCTCGCTTGACGATGATGACGTGCTCGATGCTGGGGCACTCCCGAAGGGCGTAGTCGGCATCGTGCTTCAGCGGCAGGAGACCGCCCCGGCGATAGCCACCGTCGGCGGTGATCAGCACCTTGGCCTGGGCGTCGTTGATACGATCCCGCAGCGCCTCGGCGCTGAACCCACCGAACACCACCGAGTGGATGGCCCCGATGCGGGCACAGGCCAGCATGGCAACCACAGCCTCGGGGATCATGGGCATGTAGATGGCGACCCGGTCGCCCTTCTTCACTCCCAGGCTCCTCATCCCGCAGGCCAGCTTGTTTACCTGCCGGTAAAGGTCCCAGTAAGTCAGCACCCGACGGTCCCCCGGCTCACCCTCCCAGATGATGGCGGCCTTGTTCCTCTTTCCGTTCAGGACGTGGCGATCCACGCAGTTGTAGGCGGCGTTCAGCTTCCCCCCCACGAACCACTGGGCGTGAGGAGGGTTCCACTCCAGAACCTTGTCCCACTTCCTGAACCAGCTCAGTTCCTCCGCGAAGCCGGCCCAGAAGGCTTCCGGATCTGCCGCCGCCCTCTCCCGCACCTCCGGGTCCGTGACCCTGGCCCGACGGCGGAACTCCTCCGAGGGACTGAAACGACGCTCTTCGACCAGCAGGTCCGATATCACCTGCTCGCTTTCAGCTGCTGTCTTGGCATCCACCTTTTCCACCCCTTTTCAGTTAATGAGGTCCGATCCGGACCGGCACCGTTGCCTGAAGGGATCCGAAAGCTGCCCTACCGAAGCGTGCATGGGGATCTGCAACCACCGATTCGTGCAGCCGGGTCCCGCCGGGCGCCCTCGGTCGCCCGACAGAAGCCAAAAAAAGAGAGACCTCTACCGTCGTGGCTCCAAACCTCCTCGACGGTGAGAGGCCTCTCCTGCCGCCCCCAGTATCTATCAGGGGCCAACAGTTTTCAATAGTAATGGTTAACTTGCTACAGGTCGCGCCGGGAGAAGATCGCCTGGGCCACCAGCAACAGCACGGCGGCGTAGCCCACCGCGTACGCTACCATCCAGATCGAGGGCTGGGAGTTCACAATAAAGGGGCCGGCCCTCTCTATGTAGGAACGCCCCTCCTGCAGCAGGGAGGCCGATAGCTTCCCCATGGCGTCGGAAGGCACCAGGAGGGAGACCGCGATCCCCACGCTCACCATCGCCTCGTTGCGGATTAGCGAGCCGAGCTGCTCCATGAAGCCACTCATCATCGCTACCGAATAGAGCCCGAAGACCACCACCCCGTTGGCCACGGTAGGCAGAAAGGTGGTGCCCAGCACCGAAAGAGAGAGCAGCACCAACGACTGCAGCACCAGCAGCAGCGCAGACGGCAAGATCAGTAAGGACCAATTGGCGCTGAAAAAGGCCACGATCCCGCTCACTACCACCGCGAGCAGGAAGACGTACACCGCCAGCATGACGGCAAAGCCGAGCCACTTGCCCCACAGCACATCCCGGCGGCTGAGGGGTTTCGGGACGATAGCGTGCAGGGTGCCGGCCTCCACCTCCGAGGAGATGGTGCCGACGGATAGAAACACGGCCAGCAGTGCACCGATCATGCTGACCCCATTCATGCCGAGCAAGGTGAATTGGAGTCCCACCATGCTGTGAAAGAAGCTCTCGTTGGCGTAGGCGCTGGCCTGGGGAAGCTCGCGAAAGGCCAGCCAGACCAGGAGACCGAACAGGAGCACAAAGGCAAGTGTGAGGACGGCTACTCCGTGGACCACCCTCTTGTGGAGAGCCTCTCGGAAGGTGAAGCGAGCCATCAGCAGCATCTTCATCTCGACTCCTCCTGCTCCACCACTCGGATGAAGAGATCTTCCAGGGAGCCCCGCCGCCGGCTAAGGGAGTACAGCTTCCCACCGTGACGCATCACCGCCTCGGCCACCGCCGGTATGCTTTCCCTGTCGGCCAGCCGCACCACGATCCGGCCGTCCACGCTCTCCACCGACTGCCCCAGCCCGCGCAACTCCTCCAACGCAGCTGGCGTCACGTCCTCGGCCTCGATCTCCACCTCCACGGCTGCCGCCAACAGTTCCTGCAGGGAGCCGGTGGCGATCACGCGGCCGTGATCGATGATGGCAACCCGGTCGCACACCATCTCCACCTCTGAAAGGAGGTGGGAGTTGAGGAAGACCGTCCGCCCCTGCGACTTGAGATAGCGCATCAGATCGCGCACGTCCCGCCGGCCCAACGGATCCAAGGCCGAGGTAGGCTCGTCCAGCAGCACCACCTCGGGATCGTTCAGGATCGCCTGGGCGAGACCGATCCGCTGCTGCATCCCCTTGGAGAAGGTGCGCAGCAGGTTCTTCCCCTCGTTCCGCAGCCCCACCAGCTCCAGCACCTCGGGGATGCGCCGCTTCCGCTTCTCCAGGGGCATGCCGTACAGTTGCCCATGGAAATCCAGAAACTCTTCCGCGGTCAGCCACTCGTGGAAGCGGAAAAGCTCGGGCAAGAAGCCCACCCGCTCCTTGGCTCGCATGTCCTGAGGCGGCAGGCCCAGCAGTCTCGCCGACCCGGAGGTAGCGCGCACCAGCCCCATGAGAACCTTGATGGCCGTGGTCTTGCCGGCCCCATTGGGGCCGAGGAAACCGAAGATCTCCCCCCGAGGCACGGTCAGGGTGAGATCCTCCACCGCCACCTTACGCCCGAACTCCTTCCGCAGGTGGAGGGTCTCTATCGCCAGGTCGCCCCAGGGCGACGCATTGTTGCCTTCAGTCATGGTCACCTCTTGTAGCTGCACCCTTACGGCAGTTGCCGGTACAATCCAGCAGAGGCCGAATCACCATGTAGTAACGACTTTAGTCGTTCGTCCTTCCTCTCGCAGCAGGGATCGAACGACTGAAGTCGTTACTACGACCTTCTGCCCACGTCTGGGCGAAGCATTGCCCGCGGGCAATGCTTCGCCCCTACAGCAACGGCTACTTGAGCGAGTTGGCTACCGCCAGCAGCTCCGACTCGCTGAAGGAGCCGCTCACGGCGTACACCTTGCCGTCCTTAGCCCACATCAGGGTCGTGCCATTGCTATCCGGCTGGCTTATGGCCACACCGGTCTGCCCCTGCACGGTCACCTCGTGAGAGGTTCCCTTTACCACCGGCACCACCACGGTATTGCGCCAGTCGTCGATGGCCTTGAGCTGGTTGACCAGATCGGCCGGAAGTCCCGGTATCTTCAGCACCTCGGACCGGATCTGATCCACGTCCACGCCATCCGGCACGTTCATAGTAGGACTGGTAGCGACGCCCAGGTAGAGGAACTGCTGTCCGACGGCTGGCGTCGGTATTCCCTCGGTGTTCCTGGTCGCAGCCCCCCTCTCCAGATACAGCACGCTCATAGCGGCCGGTATCTGCAGGGTGATGGGCTTCCCGTCCAGACTATCCGGCAGCTGCACATTGGTGGCTCCGATAGAGGAAAGGTAAGCCCGCACCTTCTTGATGTCTGGAGTGAAGGTCACACTGCTGGAACCGGTAACCATCACCGCCGCAGGCGATGGCTGCAACGGCTGGGGCAGGTTCGCCACCGTCGGCACGCCCAAGCCCACAACCTTCTCGGCCTCCTGCGGAGTGACCACTTTCAGGCTATGCTGGCCTGTAGTCGTGAAGCTGCCCAGGTCCGTGGGGACGGCCATCTTGGGCAAAGAGGTCGGATCCACCTGCACAGCCACGAACTTCTGCACGCGGAAGATGGAGAGGAAGCTGCTGGCCACGGTTTGCACCGGCGAGAGGGTGAACAGCAACGCCACGATGGCCAGCGCCGCCGCGGTGGAGACAGCCGCCCTTACCGGGCTGCCACCTGCGAAGCCAAAGAGATTTCTGAACATCTGAGACAACCCCCAACCGAGTGTGACGGGGCGTCTTGCTCTGCCTTCCGCCCGATCTCGGATCCGGCTCCAGGCCGGACGCGGCGCCTCGGTTGCCCCAGGCGCCATTCGATCCAGGGCCGATTGGGCGAGAGATGCGTTTACCCGTAGCGCTTCCAACTCGCTCTGGCAGGACGCGCAGGAGGCCACATGCTCCTCGACCCGCACCAGCTCTGCATCCGCCAGCTCACCGTCCAGAAACGCCCTCAGGCCACTACGCTCAATGCATCCCATCGCGCACCCCCTGAATCCCCTCGTACACCCTGCGGAATCGCTCCTCCGCTCTCGCCAGGAGGGTGCCCACCGAGCCCGGCTGCACCCCCAGGGCAGCTGCCACCTCGGCATAGCTGAGGCCGCTGTGCCGCAGCACCAGGCATGCCTGCTCCCGCTCCGACAGCTGGGCGAGGGCTTGCCTGACCGTCGCCCTCTCTTCCGAGACCAGGCTGGCATCCTCAGGGTTCATAGAGTGGAGCCCGGCCGACTCTTCGGCGTCGGAAAGACGCTGCACCCGTTCCTGCCGCCTCGACTCGCGGCTCCCCTTCCGCAGGGCGTTGTACCCGAGATTGGTGGCAACCCGGTGGAGCCAGGGGGCGAGCGTGGGATGCTCCCGGAGATTGGGCGGATTGCGATAGAGCCGCACGAACACCTCCTGGGCCAGGTCCTCGGCCTCCTCACGACTGCCCGTCAACCTGAAGAGAATGCCGTAGACCGTGCGCCAGTGTTTGGCGAACAGCGACTCGAAGGCCGGCTCCTCGCCGGAGCGCAAACCCGCCAGAAGCCTGGCGTCCGACAGCTGCAACTGATCGCCCTCGTTCTCTATCAACTGGTTTGCCCCGTCCGAGAGTATAACACCGCCCATCTTCTTCTTGTGACAGGGGATGGCAGAAAGAGGTTCTAATCCCGACGCTGGGAGGGAATCCACTGAAGGGGTATCAGGCTTGTCAGCGCCAGCGCCGCCGCGATGCTGAAGGCTATCGAATAGGTATAGTCGGGTGTTATCCCGTTGAGCCAGGAGATCAACGGGCCAAAGAGGCCGGCGAAGGCGCCGGCTCCGGCGGTGGCGATGTTGGAGAGGCCGTAGAAGCGAGCACCCCGGCCGCCCGGAATGAAATCGCTGAGAAGGGCCCAGTTGACCGCCTGGAAGGTGCCGAGCCCGACGGCCATCACCACCCCCGGCACCACCAGGATCGGCAGGGAGGGGGAGAAGGCCACTCCGAATAATCCCGCCGCACTGGCCACGATACCCAGGCGAAGGCTGTCCATCCGTCCGAAGCGATCCGATAGAACACCGGCACCCGCGGCCGCTGCCGCACCCACCAGGATCAGGGCGAGAAAGAAATAGGAGGTGGTCTGACCAACACCGGTCACACCGTAGCGGTACTCGGCGAAAAAGAGGAAGAACCGCTGCACAGGGTACATGCCGAAAAGAAATAGAAAACGGCTGGTCACCGCCAGGGCAAAAGCGCTGTGGACACGGAGGTCCAGCTTGAAGGCTTCTGGAACGGCTCTGGGGTCCATCAACTCCTTCAGGTTGTGGGCCCGCTGGTTGCGGGGAAGAGGGGGGACCCGCGGCACCCAGGGAATGCTAAGAGCAGCCCCCAGGATCAAGAAACCGGCGATGAAGGCCAGGGGCGCCCCCCCGCCCAGTCCTGCCCCCAGCAGCGTCCCAACACCTGCCAACCCAATGATAGAACCGAGCAGCTCGTAGGCGTTCTTGATCCCCGAGGCGAGACCTCGATCCGGAGACCTCACCAGGTCCGGGATCAAGGCCTGGAAGGCGGCCTGAGCGACGTTGGAGGACAGCTGAAGGAGAACGTAAGCGCCAAAGAGCCACCCGTAGCTGGGAGCCCACCAGAAGAAGAGGAGGAAGAGCAGATCCAGGACCGTGCCACCAACGATGAAGGGCCGGCGACGATCGGGCAGTGGCGCACGATCGCTGATCCGTCCCGCTATAGGCTGGGTGATGGCAGCTATGCCTATGCCCACGAAGGTCATGATACCGAGGGCGGTGTCCCGAAAGGCCTGGGACGTAATGTCGCTCACCCGTTGCTGCAGTAACACGGTGCCGAGTGGGGTCCACAACACCGCCAAGGAGATGGCATAGATGTTGAATCTTGCGGCAAACCAGAGGGTACGGTTCTGGAACCAGGAGTGTGGCCGGCGCACCGCCGCTACACCACCGGCAGAGTGAAGGAGAAGGTGCTTCCTTTCCCCACATCGCTCTCGACCCAGATCCGGCCTCCGTGGGCCTCCACCAGCATGCGGGTGATATACAATCCCAGCCCCAGCCCCTCGGCCTGTCGAGCGCCCTTAGCTCGGTAGAAGCGCTCGAAGAGGTGAGGCCGGTCCTCCGTCGGTATTCCGATCCCGCGGTCCTGCACCCAGATCCTCACCTGCCGGTCTCTCCTTTCAGCTCCGACTCGAACCTCCGTCCCCTCAGGTGAGTACTTGAGGGCGTTGCTGAGCAGGTTCACCAGGATCCTCTCCAGCCGGTTCGGATCTACGTCCACAGGAGGAAGGTCTCCCGGGATCTCCACCGTCACCCTACCGACGTCCAGCACCCCGGTAGACCGCTGGAGCAGGTCCGATACGAAGGGCCTCAATTCCGTCGGCTGTCTCTCCAGACGCAACTGCCCGGACTCCAGTCGCGTGGAATCCACCATGTCCTCGATCATCGCTCCCATCCGCTGGGACCCGACTATGATGGCTCGAACGCTGCGTTGCGCCCGGCCGTCGAAGCCTGCCCTCTCCAGCGTCTGCTGCAGCAGCTGCGACTGCCCCAGGACTGCCGTAAGGGGGTTCCGGAGATCGTGGGAGATGGCTCGCACCAGGTCGTTGCGTTGCTCCTCCGCGTTCTTCCGCTCTGTGATATCGAAGAACAGCGTCGCGAACTGGCCCTCCTCGGGCCTGAAGGCGACTACCTCGTAGTACTTCCCCAGTTCCGCGGAGTAGCTCTCGAATCTGATGGTCTTGCCGGTCTGCGCCACCTCTGCGTATCTGTCCAGCCACTGCTTTTCGAGACCGGGCAGCACCTCCAGCACCCTCTTGCCGATGATCTCCTCCCGCTTCAGCCCCGTCATCTGCTCGAAGGCGGGGTTCACCTCCAGAAAACGGTAGTCCTTGGGCTTCCCTGCCTCGTCGCAGATGACCTGGTGCACTGCATAGGCTTCGACCAACGAATCGAACAGCAGCCGGTAACGCTTCTCACTCCTCTGCAAGGCCTCCTCCGCCTGCCTCTGGGCGGTCACATCGTGGACCGTCAGCACCGACAGGACCATCCGGCCGTCGGGACTCCGTACAGGCCTGCCGCTGTAGCTACCAATCCACTCGGCACCCGTCTTGAGGCTCCTTACCCAGGCCATCAGGTCCGTAAAGGACTCGTCCCGCAGCGTCAGCGCCAGGGGTGTCCTATCGGGTGCCAGCGGCCTTCCATCAGATTGACGCCACTCGAACCCTCTGGCGATCTCCCTGAGGTTCCTCCCCCTAACCTCTTCGGCAGTCCGGTACTCCAGCATCCGCAGGGCTACCTGGTTCACCCCGAGAATGTCTCCCTGCTGATCGGCAATGATTACCCCCTCGGCCATGTTCTCCACCACGGCCTGGAACTGGCCCAGGTTGGTCTCCGCTTCCGCCCTCAGCTCAGCCTCAATCCTGATCCTCCGGGCCAGCTCGGCGCCCAGATAGCCGAGGAAAAGCAGACCAACCTCGTCCAGAGCCACCCTCCATATGACGGCCGACTTCAGCAAGGCCGACACCAGCAGTAAAGTCATGACCCACACTGTGACCCCGGCCACCTGTAGCGGCGGCAGGAGGTAGGCCGCGATGAGGATGGACACCGCGTAGGGCGCGATGGGCAGAAGCACGCCCGGCACGATGAACTGGTCGATGAGAAAGACCCCCAGGGCAAGGAGCAGGATCGCCACCAGGATCAGTGCGTTTCTCGTCATGCCCTCCACTTATGATCGATGGGCGAGGTTCTGGCAAGCCACGGGGCAGGAAACGTCATGGCTCCAACAATCTCATCAAGTTACATACCTCAGAAAGACAACTGCAGATTCCAAGCCCTCGACCGCATCTCTCCCGTCCGAACGGTCCCCGGCGCGGGTGAAGCCGGCCCTTCCCGCCAACAGGCGAGAGAGGCCTGAACACGAACCGGGGCCCCCGAGGGTGGAAGTCCCTCGGGGGCCCCGGTATGGGCCAACGATTCGAGCCTCGCTGGAAGGGTCGCGCCGGGCATCTCTCCCGCTACTGGCGCTGGTGGGGATCGTCGTGGCAGGCGGTGCAGTCCTGCAGCACCCCGTTTCGCACGTTCTCCATGCCCATCTTGCCGTGGCAGCTGAGGCAGCCGACCGTAGAGGCCCTGGGGCCCACCACGGGCTGGAACTGGGCATCACTCTGGGCGTTCAGCAACAGCGCCGTCTTCTTGGCCACCTCACCCGTCAGCCTGGCGCACCGGTCCTTTCGCTCCTGGGACTCCACCTTGACGCCATTCTTCTTGGCCCACTCCGTCACGGAGACGTGGCAGAGGGGAGAACCAGACCCCAGCTCCTCAGCGTACCACAGGGTCAGTTCGTTGATCAGCTTGCCGTAGACCGCCGGATCCTTGTGAACCAGCCCTATGAAGGCACTCGATCCGATCAGCGCGCCGCAGTGAGAGCCCCAGCCCGACACCCCGCCCTCGCCAAACCTCATCATGCCTGCGGGAATCGTGGTGTAGGGAGGGCCTGCCTCGCTGGTCAGCGCATTGAAGGCCCCGTAGCTGCAACCGGCCTGGAAATATCCTGCGTTGGCCTTCCAGTATACCGCCTCGGGATCCAGCTTCTTGTAGGTCCATGGCCACTGGGGAGCCTCGGCGGCTGCCGCCACCGTCCCCTGGGAGCCGGCGACCAGGCTCAGGCCTGCCGCCCCCGCCGCCGCGCCGGCCGCCAGCTTTCCCGCGTTCGCCAGGAAGATCCTCCGGGACAGCTTGTCACCATTCTCCATTGAACTCCTCCCCCTCCTAACTGGGTTGATTGCCCCGACCAGACACTCCGGGGTACCACGCACCTTCTACCATATTCCACCGTGGTAGGTAATAGGGTAAACGCCCTAAGCAGGGAGTGGGTATTTGATGTATCTTCCGCGCAAAGAACCGGTCGCCGCAAAGCAGAAGCTGCTCTCCCGACCCTTGCGCGGACCTCTCTCTTGCATCATCATACCTGCGCGCCACGACCATCCTCTGCCATGTTCACTGAAGACGAGGCCAGGCCTGGGCCGCTGCTCTGCTCAGGACCGCCGGCGCGCCGGCATGGGAGATCGCCTTTGAAACCTTCACACACCGTCGCAGCCACAACGCCCGCCGTTCCAGGTCGAGGAGTCCGGCCGGGGCCTGCGCTGAGTTCGCTCCTGATGGCGGCCTCTGCAGGAGTAGGCGCTCTGGTTCTGGCGGCCCCGGGCATCGAGCCCTCGGCCTCCATTCGGGCAAATATGCCGGGCTTTGCCCTTCTGGGCGGAAGCTGGCTGCTCCTGGACAGCTGGGCGCTGCTGTACGCCCTGCTCCTGCGGAGGCTGGCCCGAGTCCCCTGGGAACGGGCCCTCTTTTGGGCCGCCCTCTGCCACACTCCCATCCTGCTCTCTCTGGGTGTGGTGCCGGCCGTCTACGGCAGCGACCTCTCCCATCGGGTCTACGCCGGCAGTGACTACGGCCGGTTGCTGTTCCAACCGCTGGCCGTGGACTACCTGGTTCTCGCGCCTGCCCTGGCTCAGGCTCTGCTCCTCGCGGGCCTCCACTGGCGCGTCTGGGTCCGCCACCTCCCCATCCTCGCCATCGCCCTGCTGGCCCTCGCCCTGCGCCTCTCCCACGCGGGCTGGGGTCTTCCGGCCCTGCTCCACCCCGACGAGCACCGCTATTACGGCCCGGCCACCATCATGGCCGCCAGGGGCGACCTGAACCCTCACTACTTCCAGAACCCCAGCCTGATGATCTATCTCACCTACCTGCTGCTGGTGCTGCTGGCGCCCCAGTCCCGCGCCTTCCTGACCATGGATCAGCTGTTCAACCTGGGGATCCTCAATCCCCGGGGCGACTTCCTGGACCTGGTCGTCCTACGAGGTGCTGTGGCCGTCGTCGGGGTTCTGACCGTGATCGCCACCTATCTGGCCGGTCGGGAGCTGCTCTCCCGTCGCGCCGCCCTCTTCGGCGCCGGCCTCCTCGCCGTATCCTTCCTGCACGTCCGCAATTCCCACTACGCCACCAACGACGTGCTGGCCACCGGTCTCCTGGCCATCAGCTTCCTCTTCTCCGCCCGCATCTACACCCGAGGCCGCCTCTCCGACTACCTGCTGGCGGGCCTCTTCGGAGGCCTCGGCACCTCGGCCAAGTACAACGTCGGTCTCTTCGCAGCAGCAATCCTGGTAGCCCACCTGGCCAGGGTACCAGGGCATCGCCAGACTGGCTCTCCACACCAAAATGGTTACCTTGAAGGGACATCGGGATCAAAGCCGGGCGAGACCGCGGGATGGCGCCGCCATCTGCTGCTGCTCGCGGCCGCGGGGATGTCACTGGGTGGATTCCTCCTGGGGACCCCCTACGCCCTGCTGGACTTCCCAGCCTTCGCCTCTGACTTCCGCGACCAACTGTCCTACGGATCCGAGCCCTGGTTCGGGCAGCAGGCCGAGCCTTCCGCCCAGATCTTCCTCACCGTCCTGGCCTGGGGACTTGGCCTGCTGCCGCTGCTCCTGGCGTTCTGGGGCGGGCTGTCGATGGGCCGCCGCGAGAAGGGCCGTCTTCTCCTGCTCCTGGCGGTGCCCGCCAGCTACTTTCTCTTTATGTCGACTCAGAAGCTGTTCTTCGCTCGCTTCGCCCTCCCTGCCCTACCTTTCCTCGCCCTGCTCGCCGGCCAGGGACTCGATGCGATCGGTCGGCGTTGGAAGGGCTCTAGATGGCCCAACGGACTGACCATCCTCTTGCTGGCCGCGGCGACAGCCCAACCCCTGTCCCTATCGCTCCAGCACGACAGGCTGCTGGCTCGGGCCGATACCCGGTTTCTGGCCGCCCAGTGGATCGACTCCCACCTGCCGAGGGACGCCTCCCTGGCCGTGGAAAGCTACGCCCAGTTGGATCCCAAGTTCGGATGGAAGGGCTACCAGGTTGAGGATAGCTACGTCTTCTGGCCGGAGAACGAGCAGACTAGAAGCAGGGCGATGAGTGGACGGTACCAATTCGTGGTTGTCAGCAGCTTCGGCTACGGCCCCTGGCAGGGACTGGGAGGTTCGAGTTCGACCCTGCCGCCTCAGTACCGGTCGTTGGAGGAGAAGGGGCGCCTGGTGGCAGTCTTCGCCCCGGGCTACGGGAACAGCGAGCTTCCCTACGCCATCGACGACATGTACACCCCCTTCTGGCACCTCTTCGACCGGGAGCGGCCCGGTCCAACGGTGCGAATCTACGAGATGGATTGAGCCTACCCCCCTTGCTTCGAGTCGAAGCCTCCCCTGTCGAACCGGTTGCTGGGATCCCAGAAGAGCCACTGGTGGACGCCGGTCTCGTAGGTTGCCTGCTTCTGGGCCTCGACGTCGCCGGCCGTGTAACTCTTGCCGGTCAGGTAGTCGTTGTAGTACTGGAGCCACGGCCGCAGCTTATCGGCGCCGATCCGCTTCACGGCGACCTTCATGCTCTCGTTGACGATCTCGTAGGGGTACAGCCCTGCCCTCTGGTTGCCGTACTTCGCTCCACCCTCCATGGCTATGCCGTCCCAGAAGAGGGTCGGGTAGAGCATGGGAGAGACGTAGTCCACATGCTGGGCCACATCCTCCAGGTGCTGACCGATCCCCATATCGTCGTCCCGCCACACCACATAGCCGAAGATGTCCGCCGAGACGACGCCGCCATGGGCATGGATCGCCTGCTTAGCCTTCTCGAGGAAGCCGTTGATCGCGGCCGTTCGGTTGGCCATCCTGTTGGGTTGCGAGAAGGTGATGGCATCCAGGGAGTTCCCGGCGCTGGCGTCGGTGGGGAACCTGACGTAGTCGAACTGCACCTCGTCGAAGCCGTTGTCGATCGCCTCGGTGGCCAGGGCGATGTTGTAGTCCCAGACCTCCGGAAGGGTGGGATCCGCCCAGCGAAGCCCCTCGTTGTCCACCCACGGCTTGCCGGTGGCCGAATTGATCACGGCCAGATCCGGTCTGGCGGTTGCCAGAGGGTTATCCTTGAAGGTCACGATGCGCGCGATCGTATAGACCCCTCGCTTCTTCAGTTCGGCCAGGAAATTCTTGGGGTCTTTGATCATGATCTCCTGCTGGGCGCCGATCTGCTGCACCATGGGAACGTCGCTCTTGTAGGCGATCCAGCCCCGGTCACCCTTTATGTCGATGACGACGGTGTTGATCTCGGTGCTGTCCGCCAACTGCAGGACGTGCCCGGTCAGACCCTGGTCGCCGACGCCGTAGAAGGTGAGGTACACACCCCGGGCCAGGAAGGGCCTCAGAGTGATGTCCAGGCTGCTCTGGTCTCCCACCTTAGCCTGCTGGTGGCCATAACCGGGTGCGGTAATCAACAGCGCCGCGTTCTCCTGCAGCCCCGAGATCTTGAAGTTCCCCTGCTGATCCGTGGCAACCGTACTGTGTCCGTCGGAGACCGTAGCACTCGCCAGAGGCTGCCCCTTGGGGTCCTTGACCACACCGGTCACTGTGTCGGGCTGCAACAGCACGTCGGCGCTGTCCTGGCCGCTATAGGTCACCTTGTAGGGGGAGAAGCCCTCCAACTTTACGGTAACCTCGGTGCCTTCGGGCAGGTACTGGAGCCTCGCCTGCCCCTGCTTATCGGTGCGAACGGTGGTGTGCCCATCGCTGGCCTCCGCCCCCTCCACCGGCTGCCTGGTGAACTTGTTGATCGCCTTCACGGTCAGCACGTTGGGCTTCAGCACCAGTTGCGCCGTCGACTGCCCGTCGTACTTCAGAGTAAGGGGTCCAAAACCGCTAGCTCTGACCACTACCTCGGTACCCGGATCGATCCCCACCAGCTTGAACCGGCCCTGATCGTCGGCCTGGACTACCTGGTCACCCGCGACCACCTGCACTCCCTTCACAGGTTTCCCCCCGGAAGAGTCCGAGATCGCACCCTCCAGAACCCGGGGGTCCAGGGTGAGTCGTAATTGATCGCCGAAGGTCACCATGCTGGAGGCCGGCTGGTGCCCCTTCGCCTCGGCCACTATGCTGCTACCGAAGCGCAGACCCGTGATGGTAAAGGCGCCATCCTCGCCAACCCGAAACTCCTTATCGCCGGCCTTAACCACCGCTTCCACCAGCGGCTTGCCGGTGGTTGCGTCGATGACCTGGCCGCTGAGAGTCCTGGCCGGCGCCAGGAAAACGGCCCCCACCGCGGTGGCCAGGACGGCTATCGCGGTGCTCGCGGCAACTATGATGGTACCCCGCTGAGAGCGAAACATCGATGACAAGGCCTTCCCCCTACCGCTAAAACTTCTATGAAGCTGCCAGCCCCAGGCTAACTCGTGGGGGCAGAAGAAAAGCAGGAAGCGTTCCCGCTTCAATGCGGATGGATGAGGATTCAGCACGGAATGAGGCAGGGGACGCGAGGTTACCATAGGCCAGTCGGAGACGGAGAGCAATCCCCCGATATTCCTAGTCACCGTAGGAGCCGCCTCCCAGCGGCGATCGTCCTGGGGAGACGAGCACGATCGCCGGCAGGAGCCGGCTCCTACGGCAGCGACAGGAACTCCTCCACGGTGAGTCCAGCCTGCCGAATCAGGGCTCGTAACGTCCCTCTGTCCAGCTCTTTGTGGCGCGGCACTGAGAGACGTCTACCGGAAGGATTCCGTAGGATCATGTGGCTACCGGTCATGTGGTCCAGGGAGTAGCCCAATCTGGCGATTGCTCTGACGAAATCATCGCCGGAAAGGACCGGCAGAGGGGGCATCAGGCGGCCACTTGGATCTGAACCGAGTCCTCAGCGGGAACCGGCTCGCCGTGTTTGCGGAGGCTCTCCAGGTAGCCGGCAACGGCATCGGAGGCATTGGCGATAGCCTCCTCCCTGGTCTTTCCCTGAGACACGCACCCGGGAAGGGCCGGCACCTCAGCCACTATCCAACCATCTTCGCCCTGGCTCAAGATCACCGTGTACTTCATGGAGCACCCCCGACACGATCTGCAGCTACTTTACCATACTAGCAGAAGTAGTGATCCCGCGATCTCCAGACTGCGACAGCGCCAGTTCGCCGCTCAGGAAGTCCACGAACTGGCGGGCCGTTCTGCCGGAGAAACCGCCCTGGTGAACAGCCCACTGGAGGGCGCGGCTCCGCAGGTCGGTGCCGTCGATCTCCAACCCTCGCTGGCTCACCAGACTCTCCACAATCCGGAGGTACCTGGGTTGGTCGGGCGAGGAGAAAACCAGGGTTATGCCGAAGCGGTCGGCGAGGGAGAGCTTCTCCTGGTGGGTGTCCTGGCTCCGAACCTCCCCATCGCCCCCCATCCGATCCGAGAAGCGCTCCTGTACCAGATGGCGCCGGTTCGAGGTAGCATAGACCACTACGTTCTCGGGGCGAGCCTCGACGCTGCCCTCCAGGGCCGCCTTCAACTCCTTGTAGGCGGTCTCCTGTTCGTCGAAGGAGAGATCGTCCACGAAGAGAATGAACCGCTCAGGCCGGCGCCGCAGAGCCGTCAGGATGCGGGGAAAGTCGCCCAGCAATCCCTTGGGCACCTCCACCAGTCGAAGCCCCCGACCACCATACCGATGGAGCAGCGCCTTGATGGAAGAGGACTTCCCCGTCCCCCGATCGCCATACAGCAGCACGTTGTTGGCCGGGAAACCGGAGACGAACTGCTCGGTGTTCCGGAGGAGGAGAGCCCGCTCCAGGTCGTACTCCACCAACTCCTCCAGCCGAATGGGGTCGGGATAGGCGATCCCCTCCAGCGTCCCTCCCCGGTCACCCCGCACCCACCGGAAGGCCCGGAAGCGGGCGAAGTCTCCAACCCCGGAGGTGGCGTAGTGTTCGGCCAGTTCCCCCAGCAGGGAGGGCCAGCCCCGGCTGGCAGCCAGCCGCAGCTTGATTGCCGGAACCCGGGCATCGGCGCCATCCGATGCCGCCGACAGGGGAGACAGCTCTTGCCAGGGCACCAGCCTCGCCGGATCCTCGCCCAGCCTGGCCCTCACCACGTCGAAGAGGGCGCCGTCGCCCACCAGGAAAAGCTCTTCCAGCAACTCCAGGTCGTTCCTGGCGGCCTCCAGCAGGGCCGGCCCCATAGTCTCCACAGCCCCACGCTCGGCCTTGCGGGTGAAGGGATTGTCATCGGAAAGCAACTGCTCCAGCAGGTGGTTCTGCCAGGCGTTCCCCGTAAGGGGGGAGGCGCTCATCTCGGCTTCGGCGGCCAGTTGAGAGAAGAGATGGGCGTAAGCCTCGAGGATCGAAGCGTCATCGGTCCTGGGGTTCTCGACCACCACCGCTCGCAGCAGCCCCAGGAACCCCCTGCCGATGCCGTCTTCCAGCACTCCCTGGAAGAGGTGCAGTCCCCCGGCCCGCCACAACAGCGCCCTCAAGGAAGCAGCATCGGCTGCCGAGGCCTCACCCTGACCCTCTCCCAGAGGGAGAGGGGAACCCCTCTCCGCGTCCCCGCGTCCCCGTGTCCCCGCGTCTGCGAATCTCCCCATCACCCCGTCTCCCCACCTCTCCATTCCTTTTCCCCTACCCCCTCCAGTCTGTGCCCTTAGCCTTCTGGCGATCCAGAACAAGCTGCCGCAAGTCTTCCACCGAGACCCGCTCCAGGCTTTCCACCACCCTATCGGCACCCGACAACCGATCTCGGGGCCAGGTGGTTGCCACTGCCAGGCAGGCCATGCCCGCCCTTCGGGCGGCTTCCACGCCAGCGACCGAGTCTTCCACCACCACGCACAACTCGGGCGGCACCGATAGCCTCTCGGCAGCCTTCAAGAAGACCTCGGGCTGGGGCTTTCCCTCCGTCACGTCCTCGGCAGCCACGTACTGCGTAAGAGGTAGGTGGATCCTGGGCAGGATCTCCACCAGATTGGCCCGGGGCGTGGAGGAAGCGACAGCCTGGGGGATGCCTCCGGCCGCCAACTCCGTCACCAATCGCTCGGCCCCCGGCAGCAACGGAACCCTCTCGGGCAGTAACTCCCGAAAGGTGGCCTCCTTCAGTTCAGAGAGCCTCTCCACTTCCGCCTCGCTGACATCGGGTAGCCAGCGGGGGAGTACCTCGGAGTCACGCTGGCCGAAGGTGGATCGAAACTCCTCTTCCGAGAGGGACCTGCCGAAGTCCGCCAGTAGCCGCCGCCAGGACTCCAGATGGTACCGGCTGGTATCCACCAGCACACCATCGAGATCCCAGAGGACGGCGAAGGGCGGCTTGCCCTCAACTCTTCCCATAGTGGAACGGGATTCTACCATAACTTGTTAGCCCTTCGCCCCGGGAGCATCGAGAAGCCCGACGTAGAATTGGGCCACGTAGTCCGGCAACTTCTCCAGGCGACCCATCACCCCGCTGGCGAGACCGGCGTACCGCTCCCAGTCGTTGTCCCGCATGCCCGGGAAACCCGTGGAGGGATCCCCATGCTCGTAAACGTATGCCAGGGATGCTGCATCCCTGAATCGGGGATCGGGCTCCTCCGAGAGTCGCAGCACCGCCGCCAGGAATTCCCGACGGGTCCCGCCATCACGCCGCATCTCCTCCCACCAGGCGTGGGCCACCTCGTGGATGGCAGCCTCCTCCTGGGCCGTGAACAGTTCCACCAGCTGTCTATCTGGATGCCAGAAGCCACCACCCCTGGTGCTGCGGGGATCGTGGATCACCACCCTCACCCCTCGGGCCACCAGCTCTCGCCAGGCCGACTGCCGAATGGGCAGTTCAGGAAGCGCCGGATCGATCTTCGTCATGTCGTCTTTCCTCCGGATGCAACTCTCTGCTGCTAGCACGCCGGGAGAGGGCAACCGGCGTGCCGCCCCCAGATGCACAACCGCCTGCCTCCGTGCTACCATGCGCCGATTGACCTGGAAAGGAATGCAACGATGAGGTTGCCACTGCGAGGGATCCTGCCACCGGGGCTGCCTCCCCAGTTCTACCTGCTGGTGGGAGGCAGTCTCCTCACATCCACCGGCTTCACCATGGCCTTCCCCTTCCTGACCCTCTACCTGAGCACCCAACTGGGAGTGCCCATGGACAGGGTCGGAATGCTGTTCATAGGCAACTCCGCGGCCGGACTGATCGCCCAGACTATGGCCGGCCCCATCGCCGACCGGTTCGGCCGAAAGCCGGTCATGGTGATGGGACTCCTCACCCAGGCCTGCGTCGCGGTAGCCTACACCCAGGCCCGCGCCTTCGAGGAGTTCGTCCTCCTCGCCTTCCTCAACGGCTTCTTCGGGGCCTTCTTCATGCCGGCCAGCAGTGCCATGGTCATCGACCTGGTGGGGAACGAACGGCGGACCCAGGCCTTCGGGATAACGCGGGTTGCCGCCAACCTGGGATGGGTCATCGGCCCTTCTCTGGGCGGGCTGCTGGCCACTCAGTCCTACTCCCTCCTGTTCCTCGGCGCCGCCGTGGCCCAACTGATCTACATGGTCCTGTTGCTCATCTTCGCCCGAGAGACGCTGCCTGCTGGCACGAGGAAAGCTGCCCTTCAGGGCTGGACCGGCGGGTACGGCGTGGTTCTCAGCGATCACAAGTTCATGGTGTTCATTGCCGCCTCCGTCCTGACCGCCCTGGTGTACACCCAGCTCAACACCACCATGCCCGTCTACCTCAAGCGGGACAAGGGAATCATGGAAAGTGGGTATGGGATGCTGATGGCTCTCAACGCCGGCATGGTGGTTCTGTTCCAGTTTCCCACCACACGGGTGGTAGAGCATCGAGACCGGGTCTACATGCTGGCCCTCGGATCACTCCTGTACGCCCTCGGGCTGGGAAGCCTCGGCCTCGGGCAGACCCTGCTCCACTTCGCGGTCAGCGTCGCTGTCCTCACTGCGGGGGAGATAGTCATAGCCCCCGTGGCCAGCGCCCTGGTAGCCGAACTCTCGCCCGACCACATGCGCGCCCGGTACATGGCAGTCTTCGGCCTCACCTGGACCCTCGGCTTCGGTCTCGGTCCCACCTGGGGAGGCATCGTGATGCAGCACTGGGGCTCCCAGTGGGTGTGGAACCTGGCTTTCCTGTTCGGCTGTCTCTCCGCTCTGGCCTACCTTCCTCTAAGACGGATGATGGGCCGCAGCCAACGGCGTCCCAGCCTCCAGGACGGCTGATCCCGAATCCTGCGGTAGTGTATGAACAATTGCGGAAATAGCCGGGGGGACGGCCTAGGGGGGAGGGGGCAGGTGGTCTGTAGGAGGCGTCTCCTGTTGTTGAAGGAATAGGCTGTTTTGGGCGGGCT
>JAJZQR010000372.1 GCA_021806765.1 Chloroflexota bacterium
ACCCTGGGTCATGTGGCTGGGGTCGAGGCCCAGCAGCGGAGCTACCAGCTCCCGCAACTCTCCGTTGGAGAAACCCTGGGGCAGGAGACAGAACATCACCAAGGCGTGGAAAAGGGCCTGCACGCGAGGGTCGGCAAAGGGCAAGGCGGAGGCCCGCTGACCCTCCACCTGGATTGGCCGAGTGACCTTGCGGAATCCGTCTTCGCCTACCCGGCAATCGTGGCTGGTTCGTTGGACGTCCAACAGACGTCGGTTGGCCTCAAAGCCGACTACCCGCAACGCGGGCAGATTGTGGAGCTGCTTGCCGATGCCGAAGTCCCGGGTGTCGTTGATGGTGGTCTCAGTGCGAAGAGCCCGACCTTCCTTGTGATACTGCTTTATGCGCGAATGCTTGTAATCCACGTGGAGCGAGGGGGTCACCCCCTCGGTGATCACCCTGGTCCGGAATTGCCCGGGAGTGCGTTTGGTCACCCGACGGGCAAAGATCAGTTGGACATGGTCCGGGCGGCCCAGGTCCAGGTTCTCTCTGATCACTTCCTCGAAGAAGACCCGACCGCTCAGGGGACGATCCAGCACCTGAGTGAGGGCGAACTCGGCCTGGAGGATGGATACGTCATACCTGTAGCCAGCCTCCCGGTCGGCAGGCGTGAAGGGATGGGGCAGATAGGCCAGCCACTTCCGGAGCATCCCGTCGATTAGCGGGGCGCTGAGTTGGTCGGCAATGTCCTGAAGGCAGGGAAGATCGGCACAGGACTGGAAGCCGTTGTCCAATGCCCGGTAGGCGACCCCCGCCTGAGAGAGTTGGCGCTTGGCGTACTCGTGGCCGTTGATGTACAGCTTCGCGTTGTAAGGGAAGTAGGAGCAGAACTTGATGAAGAACGCCCCGAAGTCCCGGTCAACGCCGTAGAAGTAGTAATGGTTGACCATCGCCGTGGACCGGACGATCCAGGGGTAGGACTTGCCCGTTTCGGGGTTGCGCCGCTTCTCAGTGCGGAAGACGGCGGTCTTCTCCTGGGCCTTGCCCACGAAGACGATCCCCTCCTCCGCCTTGAAGGATGCCAGATGCTCGGCCGCGATATCGTCCTTGCGCTGGCCCTTCCGGAACGTGACAACTGGGATTTCGTGCTCCCTCACAAACCACTCAATGGACGCGACGAAGTCCTTGGTGATGGGGTCCATCAGGGCCGAGGAGGCGAAGGGATATCCACGATGGAAGCGAAGGAATGACACAACCCCCTGCTCACACTGGAGCCTGGGGACGTAGACATTCAGGTACATGCGGTCGATGCTTTCAACTTCCAAGGTCACGTGATCCTTCAGGATTTCTGCAACAGTCCGTGGTACAATCATGGCGACCTCTGGTTGCTGACGGCCCTCACGGGCCAACTGACCGCTTGCCGGTCCCATACGGGGCAGGTTATACCCGCCCTTCTTGTTCATGCAACCAGAGGCCTCTTCATGCCCAAAACACACCGCGCATCTTGGTACAACTCGTCGGTCTGAGGCGAAGCCTCGTTAGACTGTCACTCTATCTGCGAACCATGCCTGGTAGTTGGCCGCCTGGCACAGTATGATCATGGCCAGCGCTGCTCGCGTCACCATCGACTCTGTAGGCTGCCCGTGACGCTCTTCTTGGCCTGGTGGACGCGACTCTTTGAACTGGATCGACAACTCAGTGTCAGGAATACTGAGTGTCAGGAGTTGCGGACGGCGTGTTGCGTGCAGGGGAAGGCTGAGCTGCATGACTCTGACTGACTTTCACGCCAAGTATTTCGCCCACGAGCTCACCAAGCGATGCGCCTCGGACAGCATCGAGAAGCTCGCGGCAGTACTTGCCGATGCGCAGGTCGATCTTAATCCGCACCAGGTCGAGGCCGCGCTCTTCGCCTTCCGCAGCCCCTTCTCGAAAGGCGCGATCCTGGCTGACGAAGTCGGTCTAGGGAAGACCATCGAGGCGGGGCTGCTGCTGTCGCAGAAATGGGCCGAGCGAAGGCGACGCCTTCTGGTGATCGTCCCGGCCAATCTGCGCAAGCAGTGGGCCCAGGAGCTGGCCGACAAGTTCTTTCTCCCCTCCGTCATCCTGGAGACACGTAGCTTCAACGAGACCATCCGCGATGGCAACCTCAATCCCTTCCAGCAGGACGCGATCATCCTCTGTTCCTACCAGTTCGCGCGAAACAAAGAGCCCTACCTTCGCAAGACGGCGTGGGACCTGGTGGTGATCGACGAGGCCCACCGGCTTCGCAACGTCTACAAGAACAGCAGCAAGATTGCCGCTGTCATCAAGCAGGCGGTGGCTCCGTTCCCGAAGCTGTTGCTCACTGCGACCCCACTCCAGAACAGCCTGCTGGAACTCTACGGCCTGGTGAGCATCATCGACGACTTCGCCTTCGGCGACCTAAAGAGCTATCGCGCGCGCTTCGCGCGGTTGGGCAACGACACCGACTTCACCGAGCTGAAGGAGCGGCTTAAGCCGATCTGCAAGCGCACTCTGCGCCGGCAGGTGCTCGAGTACGTCAAGTACACTGCCCGCCATGCGCTGGTGCAGGAGTTCGTGCCCTCCGAGGACGAGCAACGCCTCTACGACCTGGTCTCGGATTACCTGCAACGGCCGAGGCTCTATGCGCTTCCGGCCAGCCAGCGCCAGCTCGTGACGCTGATTCTGCGCAAGCTGCTCGCGTCATCCACGTACGCCATTTCGGCTACCCTCGAAGGACTGGTGAACCGGCTGGCGGTCGCGGCGGGGGCCGCAACCGTGGTGGAGTCCCCTCCGGACGAGCTGCCCGAGGACTGGGAAGCGCTGGAGGAGCTGGCCGACGAGTGGGAGGGGGACGAAGACGGCTCCCTTCCGCGGGAACAGACGCGCCTGATGCCAGACCAACTGGACGAGCTGCAGCAGGAGATGGCTCAGCTTCGGGAGTTTCACGTTCTGGCGAAGTCGATCGTCAAGAACTCCAAGGGCGAGGTTCTTCTGACCGCTCTGCGACGCGGCTTTGCGGCGGCCGCTCAGGCGCAGGAGAACCAGGGAGCGGCCACGCTTCAGCAGAAGGCGGTCATATTCACCGAGTCGCGCCGCACCCAGGAGTACCTGTTCCGCATACTCGAACAGGCGGAGTTCGCCGGCAAGGTGATGCTCTTCAACGGTGTCAACAATGACCCGATCTCGAAGGAGATTTACCACCGCTGGCTGGTCCAGCATGCCGGCACCGACCGCGTCAGCGGCTCGCCCACAGCCGACATGCGCGCCGCTCTGGTCGAGCACTTCCGCGACCACGCCGCCATCCTCATCGCCACCGAGGCCGCCGCCGAGGGCATCAACCTGCAGTTCTGCAACCTGGTGGTCAACTACGACCTGCCCTGGAACCCGCAGCGGATCGAGCAACGCATCGGCCGATGCCACAGGTACGGCCAGAAGTTCGACGTGGTGGTGGTAAACTTCCTCAACAAGAGCAACGCCGCCGACCAGCGCGTCTACGAGTTGCTGGACCAGAAGTTCCGCCTCTTCGACGGAGTCTTTGGTGCCAGCGACGAAGTGCTCGGAGCGGTGGAGTCGGGCATGGACTTCGAGAAGCGGATCGCCGCTATCTACCAGCAGTGCCGCACGCTGGAGCAGATCCAGTTCGAGTTCGACCAGCTTCAAAGCGAGCTGGAGACCGAAATCGCTGCCGGCCAGCGCGATGCTCGGGAAAAGCTCCTGGGCAACTTCGACCAGGAGGTAGTGGAGAAGGTCCGCATCGAGAGTCGCGACCTTCTTGATCGTTTCAACGAGCGGCTCTGGCAGCTTACCCGGCACCTGCTCGCCGACTACGCCCGCTTCGACGACCACGGATACAGCTTCACCCTCCACACCAACCCCTTCCCTGGCGAGGCCATCAACCCGGGACCCTACCGCATGGGCAAGGCTGTGGAGGACGCCAACACCTACCGCGTCGGCCATCCCCTTGCCCGCCGTGTGCTGGATCGCGGCATGGCGCTCACCCTGCCGCCTGCGGAGGTCACCTTCGACTATGCCAACAGTGGCAAGAACATCGCTATACTGGAGCCGTTGCGGGGCCGAAGCGGCTGGCTGGTGTGTTCGCGTCTTACCTTGAGCGCTCTGGAGACGGAGGACCGGCTCGTCCTTGCCGGCCTCACCGACGAGGGCGTGGTGGTGGACGAGGCTCAATGCCGCCGTCTCTTCGACCTCCCGGGGGCAATGGGTGAACGTCGCGACGTGCCGGCGCCGATCGCGGCGACGCTGGACGAAGCCCAGGCACGGTCCTGTCAGGCGCTCCTTGAGGAGATGACTGTTCGCGACGGCCGCTGGTTCGACACCGAAATGGACAAGTTGGACCGCTGGGCCGAAGACCGCCGCACCTCCCTCAAGGCTGAGTTGGCGGAGCTGGACGAGACCCTGAGGGAGGCGAAGAAGGCCGCCCGGTTCGCCCCGACCCTTCCGGAGAAGCTCGAGCGGCAGCGAGCCGCACGCACCCTGGAAACCAAACGGGATGAAGCCTGGCGCTCGCACGACCAGGCCGCTCGTGAGATCGACCGGCAGAAAGATGCCCTGCTCGACGAAATCAGCCGCCGGCTCGAACAGCGCATAGAGCAGGAGCCTTTGTTCGCCCTGCGATGGAGGATACTGTGAACCACGAAATGCACGAAATAGGCATGGTTCACAGGGAGAGTGACAGTCTAACGAAGGCAGGCTACCCGGATCGTCGTGCCCGACCTGATCGGGCATCCAGGGTCCCCCCGTTGGCGTGAAGGATGAGCCTCACGAGGAGAGGGG
>JAJZQR010000373.1 GCA_021806765.1 Chloroflexota bacterium
GAATCCAGCCTCCCGGCGTGGTTAATGGATTCCCGCTTTCGCGGGAATGACGATGGGGTGCCCCACCCCTACAAAGGATTCCTTCCTGCGGCCGTCGCCAAGACGCTCCCTTATGGTGCAATTTCAGGCCATTGTACATCACTTCGCTCAGCATCCACACCGAGAGCCTTCGACTTGGGTGCGACCCAAGATTCCGGGAGAGCGGGCCGGGAGCCTCAGATCGTGTAGGGGCGGGCGTCCCTGCCCGCCCTGGTACCTCGTACTGTGGCGGTATCCGACGAGCTACCTGGCCGGCAGAGACGCCGGCCACTACAGGCGTTTGTGCCATGGATGCAGCTTGCCCGGAATCCTGCGCCGCACCCCTTCGACTTGCCCGGAACGACGGGGAGAGGGCCGGAAGAAGGATCATCTTCCTTCCGTCTGCGAGGCTTCGGTAGACTGGGGTGTCCCGACAGTTGTACAATTCTATACAGATTCAGGTCCTCACCTGATTGAGGGGTTGAATCCCCGATCCAACCATCCCGAACCCCGATTGGCTTCGGGAAAGGAACCAGATGACGGAGGCAGCAGCTTGAACAAGCGAAAGAGAGTGGCACAACAGAAGCACCGAGTGAAACAGCGCAAGTTGGAGGAGAAGCGCAAGGCCACCCGCGCCGCCTCCACTCTCGCCCCCGCGAGGCCGCGAACCGCCGAATCCGAGCGCCCGGCGCCCATAGTGCCCGCCAGCCGGCCCCCCGTACCACCCAGAAGGCCGAGGAGCCCCAGGCCTGCCGGCACCCAGGGTCAGCAGCCCCAGGAGCAGGGAAGGCCACAGGCTGCAGGGCAACGCCCCGCCGCCCCCAGGCCGGCACCCAGGCGTGCCACTCCACCGCAGCCCGAGCAACAACAAGAGCAAGAGTCCGCTCAGCAGCCTTCCGAGCAGGAACAGCAATAGGAGACTGCGCAGGAACAGCGATGGGATACTGCGCAGTGGCAGCAACCACTGTGCAGGGACAGCGATGGGATACTGCGCCATTCGAAAGGAGCCGTCTTGAGAACCGTCGTAGTCCTCGCCATGCACGGCGCGCCACCTAACGACTTCCCCGGACGGGAAATGGGGGAGTTCTTCGGTCTGCGTACCCGGCTGGATCACTCTGCCGGACCGGACCGTGCCGACCTGGAGCGGCGCTGCGCAGAGCTGGAAGCCAAGATGAGGGCGTGGCCGCGCACGGCACAGAACGACCCCTACTATGCGGGGGCGCAGGAGCTGGCGACACAGCTCAGAGAAGTGTCGGAACACGAGGTGATTGTCGCTTTCGGCGAATTCTGCGGCCCCAACCTGGACGAGGCCCTCGATCAGGCGGCAGCGATGAGCCCAGAAAGGGTCGTGATGGCGACGCCGATGATGACCCGGGGCGGCGAACACTCGGAGGTGGACATCCCGGAGGCGGTGCGCAGGGCGAAGGAGAGACACCCACAGCTCTCCTTCACCTACGCCTGGCCCTTCGATGCCTCGGAGATAGCCCGGTTCCTCGCGTCCCAGATAGGGCGGTTTCTGGAGGGCGAGCCGGCCTAATCGTGATCGCGGGAGGCTGAGGTGATTCAACCTCGCCTCCCGCCGTTTCTTGCAGTTCGCCCGATGCGCCGTTCCGCGGCTCCGCGATGTAGGGCAGGGTCTTGCGCATCATCGCCGGTGCGGTGACGACGGCCCGGCGGCAGGGGACAAGCCCCTGCCCTACAGGAACGGCGCACTTAGATGTAGGTCTGGGTCGGACGCTGTCCGTCGAAAGTGATCAGTAGCTTCCGGTCGTCGACCACCGTCTCGATGTGTACGGGACGGCCCCAGAGATCGAACACAGCCTGGAGAGTCCTCTCGGCGTACTTCAGATCCAGTTCCTGCCCCTCGTAGGAGTGCTTGAGGAGCAGTTCCCGATTGCGCCGGTAGTCACCGTCCTCCACGACGATGTAGGGAACCCCGAAGTTCGTCATGCTGGCGACCAGCATGTCGCGGATCTTCCCCCAGTCCTTCTCCACGATCACCCACTGATCGCCCTCTCGCTTGTAGATGTAGAGGTCCAGTTCGTCGACCAGCTCCTTCGACAGATAGTTCCTGAGGAAGGACACGTCGCTGTCCAGCTCCCGCACCTCGAACAGCTTCGCCAATCCCTGGCCCGGCTGCCGACCCAACTCGCGGATCTCCTCCTCCGTCGGATTGTCCCACCGCTCCTTTATGGACTCGAAGATCTTGAGCCCAACGTAGTAAGGGTTGACCTGGTGGGAGGAGGGAGCGGTGACCGCCGAGTTCAGGTTTGCGAACTGGATGTACTCGTCTGAGGGGAGATCCAGCTCGTGCATGACAGCCCGATGCCAGTAGCTGGCCCATCCCTCGTTCATGATCTTGGTCAGCATCTGAGGAACGAAGTAAAGCTGCTCGTTACGGACGATATGGATTATGTCGCGCTGCCACTCCTCCAGGTCACCGGCATGCTCGGCAATGAAGAGCAACAGATCCTTCTCCGGCTCGGACGGGAACTTCCTGTGCTTGCCCGGCTGCTCCCCCTCGTGGGGAGTCTCCTGCGCCTGCTCCAGCCGGAACAGGTCGCCATAGGAACCCTCGTGGAGGGCACCTGCCCGTTCCTCTTTCTCCTTGTCCTTCTCTCGATCCCACTCCTTCGGTCGCATGGAGAGGTTGGGATCTACATGCTCCTCGATGCACAGCACCCGATCCAGGAACTCCTCCACCTCCCGCCGGCCGTGCCGATATTCGTAGCTGCGGATCCGCTCGGCATTGATGCTGGCCATCTCCATCATCTGCCTGGAGGTGTGTCTGAAGTGAAGGTTGTTCTTGAAGAAGTCGCTGTGAGCCAGCACGTGGGCGGCCACCAGCTTGTTCTGCAGCATGCTGTTGCCTTCCAGCAGGAAGGCGTAGCACGGGTTGGTGTTGATCACCAGTTCGTAGATCTTGCTGAGGCCGTAGTCGTACATCATCTTCATCCGCTGGTATGCCTTGCCATGGGTCCAGTGGGAGAAGCGGCCCGGCACTCCGTAGGCGCCGAACTCGTACATGATGGCCGCCGGCACGATCTCGAAGTGAGTGGGGAAGGGGTCGAGTCCGAGCCGCAGGGTGACGTCCCAGATCTCGTCTATCGCCTTCTCCAGCACCTCCAGGTCCTTGCTCGTCATGATCGGATCGCTGCTCATCATCGTGTCGCCGCTCATGCTTCGCCTCCGGCCTGTCTGCTGAAGAATTGCCGCAAGGCTGGATAGACCCCGCTCTTCTCCTCGATGGTCACGCCGATGAACTTCTGGTCTTTGATATTCTGGAAGGCGGACATCAGGGTGCTGAGCGAACCATAGCCGCCCTGCCTTATCTCGCCATAGCCGAAGACGTTGCACTTCTGCAGCAGCTCGTGCACCAGCTCAACGCAGAGCCGATTGTCCGTCTCGCCCCAGTTGTCTCCATCGGAGAAGTGGAACGGATAGATGTTCCAATCCTGAGGGTTGTACCTCTGCCTGATGATGTCCAGCGCCAGACGATAAGCCGAGGAAACCTTGGTGCCACCGCTCTCGCCAAGGGTGAAGAAGGTCTGCTCGTCTACCTCCTTGGCTTCGGTATGATGAGTGATGAAGACGATCTGGACCTGGTTGTACTTCCGTCGAAGGAACTTCACCATCCAGAAGTAGAAGCTGCGGCTTATGTACTTCTCGAACTCGCCCATGGAGCCCGATACGTCGCGCATGGCGATGATGACCGCATTGGTCTCGAAACGGACGTCCTCGGTCCAGGTCTTGAACCGCAGGTCGTCGTTATTGATACCGCCTACCTTCGGCATGCCTACCTTGGCATTGCGCCGGATGTTCTCCAGGATGGTCCGGCGCTTGTCGAGGCTGGACATCGGTCCCGTCTTGCGGATGTCGTTGAACCTGATCACCGTGCTCTCTATCTGCTGCGCCTGCTTCTGCTCCAGGTTAGGGAGGGCCAGATCCTCGAACATGAGATCGGCCAGCTCGTCGATGGTGACCTCGGCGTCGAAGTAGTCCATACCGGGTTGGTCGCCGGCACCCTTCCCCTTGCCCGGACCGGCCTGGCCCGGGACCTGGCCGATGACATCTCCCACCTGGGAGTCGCCGTTCCCCTGTCCCAGGTGATCCTTTCGGTTGGTGTCGTACTTGAAGTGGGGCAGCTCCAGGGAGCGGATTGGAACCTTGACCACCTTGTTGCCGTCGGAGGTGACGATGGACTCCTCGGCAACGATATCGGCCAGGTTGCTCTTTATGGCCTCCTTCACCTTCTCATTGTGGCGCGCCTGGTCGGCCGGCGCCTTGCGGTGCAGCGACCAGTCGTGCCTCGAAAGGGATATTGACCTGTGTATCATGGTTACCTCCCAGTTCGGGGAGGATTAGTCCCCAGCGACTAGAGATTAGGGACTAGAGACAGGAGGACGCCTGAGGAGGCGCTAACTTCCTCCGGTTGCCAGTCTCTAGTCCCTAGTCGCTGCTACTATCGGTTGAGTAGCGTACCCACATAGTTGAGCAGTTCGTTTGCGCACACGTGGCAGTAGCCCTGTTCCTCGACCAGGCGGTCCACCACATCGTTGATTCGCTTCAACTGCTCGGCGTCAGGCGTCTTCGTGGAAGTGGTGATCTTCACCACGTCCCTCAGGTCGGCGAACAGCTTCTTCTCGATGGCTTCCTTCAGCCGCTCGTGGCTCTTGTAGTCGAGCCGCTGGTTGCGCCTGGCCAGGGAGCTTATGCGAATCAGG
>JAJZQR010000049.1 GCA_021806765.1 Chloroflexota bacterium
TGAGAAGCAAGGATAATCCAGTGAGGAGAAGGAGGATTCTGTTCACGAGGCCATTGTACCACAGCCGTGAAGGCGGGACTGTGCCCGATGGCGCGCGTGACTGCGCGCGGCAAGTTGCCGCGCGCAGTCACGCGCGATGGTCGCGCCTTGAGCCGGGTGGCGGCTCAGACCTTGATCACCTTGACCCGCGTGTCGAAGAACGAGGCGCTTCCCCCGATCGGGTCGGTGATCGGCGTCGTCTTCATCACCTTGTCGAGGAGGAGGGCCGAGTTGCCACTCAGCCCGGTTGCCCGCCGCGAGTCGCCGGGCACGCGAACACCGTCCACGACCGCGTCCGCGGCGCCGTAGCCCCAGTGTCCGTACGATAGCGAGACGGTCACGGTGCCGGGTCGCAGCCCTTCCAGGAGGTGCACCTTCCCCTCGATCTTGCGGCTGCCCAGCGGACCCAGGTCAGTCACCGCTTCTGGATTGGCGGCGGAGACGAGCCGCACCGTGTCCCCATCGTGGAGGCCGAGGCCCTTGCCGTCGGCCGCATTCATGAGTACGAAGTTCTCGGGCAGGAGCGCGAGCTGCGACCAGTAGTTCGACACTGTGCGCTTTGCCCCGAAGATCTCTTTGAAGGAGCTCAGGTGGAACGTGAAACCATCCTGCTGGATGGGCGTGCCATCGCTGTGGGAAGCGGGAGCATAGTGGGGCACGCCCCAGGTGAATGCCCCGGTTATGCTGTCTTTTGCCGTTCCCACCGGCTCGACATATATGTTCCACAGTTTGCCGAACGCGTGGGACAGGTAGGATCCATTGTAGGCCTTGTCGAAGCCCTCGAAGCGGCCGCCGCGGTTCAGGACGTAGACAACCTTCCGCCATGCGCTCGCCCCCGCGGCCTGCTGCCACTTCGCTTCGTCGTAGACCGCCGCCGGCAGGTGCTGGCGCGCCTTGCTGAACAGAGCCATCTCCGCGGCATCGGCATCGGGCACGGCATCGTTCGCACCGTCGCCGGCAGCGACGTTTGCGACTGCCTTGAGGTAGAAGTCCTCCGGACGCTTCAGATCCAGACCGGTCCCGAAGGCATCCTTTCCGAAACCGGGGGCGCCGAGCGCCGCTGTGAGGGCGATCATCATCGCCTCCATGCTTATCGGCATCGCTTCGCCGGCCAGAGTGACGATTTCTGGGATAGGCGGAGCCACCGGCTGGCGAATCTCCGAGGTCTTGGTGATTACCGACGGTGGAGCCCCCAGGAAGGCCCAGCGTTCCATGTAGCTCAGGTCGGGGAAGATGTAGTCCGCGTAGAGCGAGCTGTCTCCGAGGACGATATCGTCTGAGATAAGCAGCGGAATCGCCTTGGTGTCTTGGAGGATCTCCACCTGAGTCTGGTTGGCCGGCGCGAGGAGGCCCGGGTTGCCCATGTGCAGCCAGAGCGCCTTGATCGGATATGGGTAGGCGGCATGGGCGGCCGGCAGCACCTCGTGGTAAACGTTGCTGGTGAAGGGGAACCACGGTCGCTTCGCCGGATAGGCGGCGAACAGCGTCGAGCGGTCGTAGGACGATCCTTCGCGGGTCAGCTTAACTCCGAACGAAGCCCGCTTGTCAGGGAATGTCGCGAGGTTGAATGGCTGGGTCTTGGTGCCGCCCATTGCGTTCCAGGCACCGCCCCCGGCGGCGAGGCCGCCCTTCCAGTCGGGGTTTCCGATCAGCAGGTTGAGGGCGATGATCGCCTGCGCGGTATAGTAGCCGTTCCAGTGCTTGACTGCGCCTCGATAGAAATCGATCCCCGCGCGCGGCCCGTGGCTGGTGTATTCCGCCGCCACCTCCGCGATCAAAGATGGATCGACCCCCGCCAGAGCTGCCCAGTCCGCGGTGCTCTTCGCCTCTGCCTCCTCCCGGAGAAGCGTCAGCGCGCTCTTGACGTGTGTTCCATTCAGCGTCGTGTCGACCAGAAGATCGGCCTTAACCGGCTCCTTCCCGTACGGATCGAAGGCTGTGGGACTACCGCCGACGAGGGCGACGAAGAGATCGTTCGGGCTCTGTCCTGCCGGGGCAGGCAAGCCGAGGTCACTGGCTCGCAAGTATGCCCCGGGCTTGCCGTCGGCCCCGATCTTGACGAGCCAGCCGGCCGTGCTCCAGCTCTTCTCGCCGGCCGCCGTCGCCGCGGTCTGGGTGGCGTTGGCCAGGAAGTGCTCGTTGTAGCGCTTGTTCTCGAAGATCCAGCGGATCATCGCCAGCGCCAGAGGCAGGTCGCCGCCGGGCTGCACCGGGACCCACTTCCACGCCTTGGCCGCGGTCTTCGACAGCCGGGGGTCGATCACCGCGAAGCGGAAGTTCCGCTCGGTGAGGGAATCCGTGATCTGCTGGGTCATGGGCGTCGGGCCAAAGTTGCTCTCGAAGGCACCGGTTCCCCAGAAGATGACGAACTCGGATTCGCTGTAGTTCGGCTTGAGGTGGGCCGGACCGGGGGCCCACTTGCCCTGTGCATACTGGGCAGTGGCATAGTTAAAGGCGATGTGGTGGCTCAGCTCGCAGATCGCGGTGTGGTTGTACCAGTTCACCGAGCCGAGCGCGCCGCTGGTGAAGCGCTGGGCAAAGACATCCCTGCCTGGCTCGATGCGTCCGGCCATGAAGACGAACTGGTTGTTGCGTGGACCGAGATCCGGATGATCCGGATCGATCAGTATGTCCAGATGATCCGCGTACTTCTGCTTGAAGTCCGCGACCGTCATCTTGCCGGCCTGGATCGAGCCGACGTCCGCTGCCATCGCCGCCCCGACCTTCGCGTCCTTGAGCACGATGATGTCCTTCAGGCCGGTGACTTCCCGATCCTCGCCTGCATCGCTGAACAGCTTGCCGCCGTTCACGATCTCGTTGATCGCCTGCTCGAAGGGGATCGCCTTCCACTGGTTCGACCCCCGGGGTCCGGCTCGCTTGAGGACCTTCCGAATGCGGTACGGATCCCAGTAGGACTGAACACCGGCCTGTCCTTTCGTGCACAGCCGTCCGTCAACAGGGGCGGCCTGGTCCGGTGGCGTTGCATAGTCGATCGCCGGAGACATATTGAACGGACTGTAAGGGTTGCCGTCGATCTTGACCAGCACACCGTTCAGGCTCTTCGCCTTGATGGTGCACTGGGTGTTGCACTGGAGACAGACGCCGTACAGCACGCTCTCGGGCTTGGCCAGGGTGTATGCGTCCTCGGCGTTCAGCTGGCCCGACTGGGCCTGAGCTATCGCCTCGGGCAGCAGGCCAGCCATTAGCGCGGACCCGCCGAGGAAAACCCCCGTCTTGAGTAGGTCCCGCCGGCTAATTTCCTGGTCGAGGGGCTTCTTCAGTTCGCTCATCTTTGCGCCTCCGCGTCTTTCTTGCTAACCAGTGGCAAATTCTTGTAGCCGATCGTGAACAGGAGGATGGCAAAGGTCACCACGAAGAGGCCGACCAGCCATTCCGTGCTGCTGGGGGCGTAGTGGAAGGAGAGCCCCACCTCCTGGTAGGCCGTTTCGAGGCCGCGGATCTCGGGGATTGTCTGGCCCGGCACGATGATGTCGATGCGCACCGCCAGGAAGGTGACGGCCATCAGGAAGCCGGCCAATCCCACGGAGCCCACGGAGCGCGGCCGCAAGACCAGCAGGAGGATCGGGACCAACGAGCCGACGGCCAGGTGTACCAGCCAGAAGAGCCACCAGTTAGGGCCGAACAGCATCTCCCTGTATGCGCCGGCCGCGGCCGGGATGGAAGCGTACAGGTTGATGGAGATCTCAGCCCACTCGAAGAGAAGGTCGAGGGCCAGCAGGGCGAGGACGATCCGGCCCAACAGGGTCACCATCTCCTTGAATTCCGGGGAGCGACGCTCGGGCCACAGGGTTGCCACCACGAAGGTGAGGAGTGCCCCGCCGGAAGCGAGCGCAGAAACCAGGAAGAGTATCGGGTAGAGCGGCGAGTTCCAGTAGGGTCGGGCTCCGATCACGCCGAACAGGGCACCCACGCCGCCGTGGAAGGCGATGGCCAGGGGAACGCCCAAGGTACCCAGCACCTTCAGGACCTTCCAGTCGCGGGCCCGCGCGGCCGTCGAAGAGTCGTAGCTGCCGAAGGTCAAGATGCGGGCAAGGAGTCCGGCGAGACCCCGATGACCCCTCCAGGTTACCAGGTCGGCCCGGAGGGCGAACCACAGCTCGGTGGTGACCAGAAGGAAGTAGCAGGTATACAGCCAGACCATCCAGGCCATCATCGAGAAGGGGTTGGGGCGGGTGTACACCTCCCAGAACCTCTCCTGGTGGCCGAGGTCCAGCCAGATGGTCAGCAGCGCCGAAACCAGGGTGATGAAGGCCGTGAAGAGGGCCAGCTTGCCGATCCTCTCCAGCCGCTGAACGCCGCCGACGTAGATCAGCGAGGAGAGCAGAAAGGCACCGGCCGAGAGGCCGATGAAGTAGATGTACATGGCTACCCACAGCCCCCACGGAATGTAGCTGCCGTAGTTGGCTGTTTCGTGACCCAGAGTGATCCTTTGAAAGAGACCGTACAGGCCGGCGACAAAGGCGATTGCCCACACGAGGGCGAGGACTGCCTGCCACCAGCGTATGCCGGCCGGGCGAGTTGCCGAGATCGCTGACATCTTCACCCTCCTAAACCAGATAGTAGACTTTCGGGTTGGTGCCAAGCTCTTCCTTGAGACGCATCACGTTTGGCGAGGCTATCAGCTCCGATACCAGGCTGTCCGGCAGGTTGGCATCGCCGAAGTAGGTGGCGCCGCCGATGCAGGTGGTTGTGCAGGCCGGGAGCATGCCGGCGTCGAGCCGGTGCAGGCAGAAGGTGCACTTGCGGGCGTTGCCGACCGGCGAGCCCTTGGCCCGATCCCACCGCTTCCCGTACTCGAAGTTCGCCTGCTCCTCGTAGGGCTGCTCCGCCGGGGTGCTCTTGGTGTAGTAGAGGCCGGAGTCGAAAGTCCGAGCCGAGTAGGGGCAGGCAGTGATGCAGTAGCGGCAGCCGATACAGGCGTTGTAGTCGATCTCGACGATGCCGTCGGGTCGCTTGAAGGTTGCCCCCACGGGACACACCTGGGTGCAGGGCGGGTTGTCGCACTGCATGCAGGGCCGGGGGGTGAACCGGCGGGTGACGTTCGGATAGGTGCCGATCTCCTCCTCGAGGACCGGCCGGTACACGACGCCCGGCGGGAGCTGGTTCTCCGCCTTGCAGGCGACGGTGCAGGAGGAGCAGCCGACGCACTTGCGCTGGTCGATCACCATGACCCAGCGCCGCTGTTCCATGGGCTTCGCGAGGGCCCGCTTGAGATCGGCCTGCATGCGCAAGAGGATGTTCTCTCGGTCCCGGGACGAACCGGGCGCGGACGGGATCGTAATGCCGGCCCCCGGACTCTGATTTGCCGGCGTCTGCCGTGAGCCGGCTGCCTCAGTGACGATGGCTCTCCCGGCACTGCCGACGGCGACCGCTGCGGCGAGGCCCACCCACTTGAGGAAGCCGCGCCGCTCGCCGTCGGCCGGTTCCTGTTCTTCAGGAGCCGGGTCGGGCGCGGAGTGATTGTCCTTGGTCATAGATCGCCACCTCCCTGTAGCCAAATTGGCATTCAGCACAGACAGTCAAGAGCCCCCGGGCGGAAGCCCTGGGCTACAGGGAGATTGTGACTCCGGTGGCGTGGCTTGGGGAGCGTAGAATCCCGTGGATTTGTAGCTCAGCGTTGCGGAAAATCCGTTGTAGAGGCCGGCCACCTGTTGCGGGAATTCCGCAACGCATGGCAGACAGGATGAGTCTACGGTCAGTCTTCGGTGAGAAGGCCGTGCTGGCGGGCGAACTGGACCAGGGCACGGCGGCCGCGGACTTCCAACTTCTGCATCAGCCTGGTCTTGTGGGCCTCGATCGTGCGAGCGCTGATGTACAGTTCGGCGGCGATCTCCGCCGTGGTGTATCCGTGGGCAATGAGTCGAAGAACCTGGATCTCCCGCTCTGTGAGCGGCTCGACCGGCGGGGCCGGAGCAGGCTGCCGGGGTCCCCAACTCTCTTCGACCAGCATCCGGGCCATGGTGGGGTGGAGGTACACCTCGCCGCGCCCGACGGCTCGAATGGCCTGCAGCAGCTCCTGGCCACCCGTGCGCTTCAGTGCGTAGCCGGAGGCTCCGGCTGCCATGGCCTGGTGCAGGTAGACGGGATCGTCGTACTGGCTGAGGATCAGCACCTTCAGCTCGGGCCGATCGGCCTTCATTCGGCGGGTTGCCTCGATACCGTTCCCAGGCATGCGTACATCTACCAGGGCGATGTCGGGCCGCAGCTCCGATGCCTGCCGGACCGCGTCCTCGGCGTCGGCGGCTTCGCCCACCACCGTCAGGTCGGGCTGAGCGTCAAGCAGGCTCCCCAGCCCCGCCCGGAGCACCCCATGGTCATCCGCCAGCAACACTCTGAGCTTGTTCATTGCTATTCCTCATCAGCAGCTTGTCGGTCAGGGGCACGGTCACGAAGACCGTCGTCCCCTCATTGGGTCGTGATTCAACAGTCAGGTGGCCACCGACCAGCGCCGCTCTCTCTGACATGCCGGCGAGCCCCAACCGCTCCTGGATCGGCGCGTCGACGATGGCGTCCGAATCGAAGCCGCAGCCGTCGTCCTCGACCACTGTCACCAGGTTCATGCCGCGCCGCTCCAGGAGAACGCTCACGCCGCGGGCTTGAGCGTGGCGAGCAACGTTGGTGAGCGCCTCCTGGACGATCCGGAACACGGCCGTCTCGGCGGCCGGCAGGAGCCGCAGCCCGTCGACACCGACCGTTCTGAAATCGACCTCTAGCCCGTGCCGCTGCCCGTATTCCCGCAGGTAACGGCCGATCCCGGGTGCCAGGCCGGCATCGTCCAGGGCGCTTGGTCGCAGCTCCACGGATAGGTGGTGAACCCCCTCCAGCGCCCCCGATGCCACTAACCGCAGGTGGTCCGCCCGTTCCTGAGCTGCCCTCGACAGGCCCAACTCTCCCGCCAGCCCCTCCAGCCCCAGCACCAGGGAGGTCAGCACCTGGCTGGTCTCGTCGTGAAGCTCCCGGGCGATACGCTTTCGTTCATCCTCCTGAGCGCCGATGATGCTGTTCAGAAGCTGGTGCTGCAACTCCTGCTTGCGGAGGAGCTCTTCCCACAGCCGGGCGTTCTCAATCGCGACCCCTATCTGGCTGCCGACGGCACCCAGAATGTCCAGCTCTTCCCTCGAGAACTCGCGGGGCTCGGTTGTGGCCAGGTTCATCACCCCGAGGGCCCGACCCTTCGCAACCAGAGGGACGCCGATGTGCCCGTGAAAGCCTTCGGCGTCCAGGATCGGGCAACTGCCTGGAGATGTCTCAGTTGACAGGGCTTGGCGGGTCTCGATGACGGTTCGGCAGTTGCAGCCTTGGGACGACAGGGGGCTGATTTCGGATAGGGAATGGTTCGCGGAAAGGCCGGCGTGAGTGCCCAGCCGGAGAGACTCGCCCTCTTCTTCGAACAGCCAGATCCATCCCGCCTCGAGGGATGCAAGCTGGAGGGACCTGTCGAGAGCCGTGTCGAGCACCTCCTGAAGCGTTCGAGCCTGGCTCACCGCGGAGGTCATGACGTTCAGGGCCGCGAGTTCCCGGTTCCGGCGCAGCAGACGCTGGTTGTACTCCTGCGATTCCGTCTGCGACCTGGACAGGCTCTGAACCATCAAGTTGAAGGCGTGTCCCAGCACACCGATTTCGTCGCGGGTGCGCGGCCGGGCCCTCGCCGCGAGGTCGCCTCGCCCAACTCTCCGCGTCACCCCCACCAGCTCCGAAATCGGGCGGGTGAGTATCAGGGTGAGCAGATAAGCGGCCGCCAGCCCGACCAGGCTGATGGCACCGGTCATGAGGAGAAGCCCTCGAGTGGCGGCGTCCAGCTCCTTCTGGAGGCCTCGATCGGAAAGGCCGACCCTGGCGGTGCCCGCGTGGCCATCGAAGATGGGGACTGCGACGTCTCGAATCAGCCCTTCATCCGTGTCAAGGATCTCGAGGTGCTGGCGGTCCTGGGGTCCGACCTGGTTTGCCTGGATCAGCCCGGCGGGCACGCGGCTGCCGAAGGTGGTGACCAGCGGCGCTCCATCCGGCCCCAGGACCATGACGTAGCGGACGTCGGGATTGTTGTTGAGGGTGTCCTCGACCAGTTGGTACAGGCCGAAGGTGTTGTTGGTGAGGACCAGGTCGCTGGACCGGGCCGCCAGGTCCCTGGCGATGGAGACGGCCCTTGCGTCCAGCTCCTGTCCCAGGACCAAAGCCATGTGGTTCTGCAGCTCGTAAGTGGCCCCCAGACCGAGCAATACCATGAGGCCGACCACGATGCCCATGATCTTCGTCCGGACGGTCACGCTGTCGGCGAGCACCAGCAGCCTGCGAATCATCTCTGTTCGTTCACTTTCCGGAGCATATCCCGGACTGGATCGTAAGCCGACTGGTTCGGCACGACGAAGCGATCGATCATCAGGTTGTTCAAAATTGCCTGGCCCTGGTAGTCGCGATTCATGCCGAGCAAGGTATCGCGGAGCTGTTTCTTGAGATCTGGATCGAGGTTAGGTGGCACCACCAGCGGGGGCGTGCCGAAGGGATCCGAGCGCCAGATGACCCGGGTGCGATCCGCCAGGGTGGGGTCGCGGGCGACGATGTAGTCGTATACCAGGCTATCCACCGAGGCACCGTCCACCAGCCCGTCGGCGACGGCCTTCATGGAGTTGTCGTGACTGTAGGTGTACACTACCTTTTTGAAGAAGCTCTCTGGAGTCTGGTGCTGTTGCCAGAGAAAATAGGTGGGGACCAGTTTGCCGGTGTTCGAATCGGGGTCGGTGAATGCGAAGATCATGCCTCGAAGCTGATCGAACCGCGTAACGGGACTATCGGCGGGGACGATGACGTAGGCGCGATAGAGTGTGTTTCCGCGAACCTCCGGCGCGGCGAGCATCTCCATGCCAAACCTCTGTTGGCCCTCGACGTAGGGGAGACTGCAGACGAAGGCCAGGTCGATGCCGCCCGCTTGGATCAGGTCATTGACCTCGGCGTAGGTCTTGCGCTGGACCAGCTCCACGGGCCGGTTCAGTTTGGCGCCGAGGTACTGGGTCAGGTCCTGGTAGGTCGTGAAGGTCTCTTTTGGGGACACCATGTCGCCGACCGCCACCCGCAGCGGTGGAACGGCCGTTTGTTGTGCCACCACGGGCGGAGCCGACGGCTGCCCTGAGACCTTGAGGTCAACCCGCTTGTACTGGGGGCTCGAAGAGCACGCGATGCCCAGCCCCAGGAGCGCCAGCAGCAGCAACGCGACTACGCCCCTGCCAGCACCTGGCGTCCTGTGCCCGCATTCTCGAGATCCGTCCATGGGATCCTCCCTGCTCGACCTCATCGGTGCCTCTGAATTATAGTCAGGCTAAGCAAATCGCGAAAGGGAGAGGGAAGGGCGCGCAGCGGTGGCTGTGCGCCCTTCCCTCTCCACATGTCCCATGTGACGAACGGTGGATACCGGGGCAATCAGATCTTTCAGACCTTTACCACCTTGACCCGAGTATCGTAGAAAGATGCGCTGCCCCCGATGGGGTCCGTGAGACAGGTCGTCTTGGTACCCCCATCCAGCGCGAGCAGGGGGTTGGTGCACAGCCCCGTTCCCCGACGGACATCCCCAGGCACCTTCAGGCCATCCACCTGGACATCCCGGGCCCCATAGGCCCAGTGCCCGTAGGAGAAGGATACCTGCACGGTCCCGGGCCGCACGCCCTCCACCGCCTGCACCTTGCCGACGACGGGCTCCGGTTTGCCCGCGACGATCTCGATAGTGCCGTTCGGGTTCGTCCGCGAGGCAAACCGCACCAGATCGCCGTCCTTCAGCCCCAGCGCTGCCATGTCCTTGGGGTTTATCCGCACCCGGTTCTCCGGAACCACGGCGTTCTGCGACCAGTAGTTGCCGGGCGTGCGGGTCTGGCAGCCGGTGACCTCCTTGAAGGTGACCAGATAGAAGGGGAACTCGTCGTCCTTCAAGGACGTTCCGTCGCTGTTCTTGATGGGCTCGTACCTGGCGATGCCCGAGAAGGGCTTGCCGGTGATGGAGTCCTTGGCGGACCCCACCGGTTCGACGTAGAGGTTCACCAGCTTCCCGTAGGTGTGGCCGAGGTAGTTGCCGGCATAGGCCTTGTCGTACCCCTCGAAGCGACCCCCACGGTTAAGCACGTAGACAGTGCGCTCCCAGTTGGCTTCCCCCACTGCACGCTTCCACTTTGCCTCGTCGTAGACCGACGCTGGTATATGCTTGCGGGCCTCCTTGAAGATGCGCATCTCCTCAGCATCGGCTGCCGGCACTGCGTCGTTGGCGGCGTCGCCCGCGGCGATGTTGGCCGCCGCCTTGAGGTAGTAGTCCTCCGGCCGGGTGAAGTCGATGCTGTCGGCGAAGCCGCCCTTGCCGTAGCCGGGCGTGCCCAGCGCCTCGGCGAAGGCCAGCATCATCGAGTCCATCGAGATGGGCATCTGCTCGCCGAAAACTGTGACTATCTCTGGGATCGGCGCCATGATAGGCTGCCGGATCTTGGTGCCCTTGGTCTTCTCGCTGGGGGTGAGGCCGAGGAAGGCCCACCGCTCGGCGTAGGAGAGGTCCGGGAACAGGTAGTCGGCGTACATCGAGGTCTCGCCGATCACGATGTCGTCCGCTATGAAGAGAGGCAGTTTCTCCAGGTCGCGCAGCATCCGGATCTGGTCCCCGCCCGCAGGGGCGGCCAGAGCGGGCGTGCCCTTGTGCAGCCACAGGGCTTTGACCGGGTAGGGGAACTGTGCGTCGATAGCCGGGATGACTTCCTGGTACACGTTGGAGGTGAACGGGTAGAAGGGTCGCGGGGCCGGATAGCCCTTGAACAGGGTGGTCGCCTCGTACTGGGTCCCCTCGCGGGTGACCTTGATCCCGAAGGCGGCGATCTTGCCCGTATGCTGCTTGCCCAGGTCGAAGGGCTGGTTATCCTTACCGCCATACGAGGCCCAGGAGCCGCCGCCCGCGTTCAGGCCGCCCTTCCAGTCCAGGTTGCCGATCAAGAGGTTGAGGGTCACCAGGGCCTGGGCGACGTAGTAGCCGTTGGTGTGCTGAACCGCCCCCCGGTAGAACTCGATCCCTGCCTTCTTCCCGTGGCCGGTGAGCTCCTTGGCCAGGGTCTGGATCTGCTTCACCGATACGCCCGCGATCTGGGCATACTCCTCCAGGCTCTTGCTGGCGGCCTCTTCCTTCAGAAGCTGGAAGGCCGTCTTGGCCCGGAAGCCCTGCCCCTGTGCCTCCGCCAGCAGGTCTCCCTCCACAAGGTTCTTGCCATCGTTCGGATCCACGGCCACGAGCTGGCCGCCCTTGCTCACCACGAAGAGGTGGGCCGCGTCCTTTCCCTCGGGCGCCGCTAGCCTCGCATCCTTGGCCCGCAGCAGCTTGCCCGGAACCCCCTGGTCGTCCAACCTAACGAGGTAGGCCGAGTTGGTCCAACTCTTCTCCTGGTGCGCCGCCGCGGCGGCCTTGTTGGCGCTCTGGAGGAAGGCTTTGTCGTATCGCTCGTTGTCGATGATCCATCGGATCATCCCCATCGCCAGCGCGGCGTCGCCATCCCCCGGCTTGACGGGCACCCAGTGCTTCGCCCTGGCCGCGGTCTTCGACATGCGGGGATCCACCACCGCGAACTGCATCCCGCGCTCGACCATACCCTGGGTGATCTGCTCGGACATCGAGGCCGGGCCGAAGTTGGCCTCGAAGGGGCTGGTGCCCCAGAAGATCACGAACTCGGCGCCGGTGAAGTCGGGCTTCATGTGGTTGGGGCCGGTGCCCCACGCGCCCTGGTTGTACTGGGCGGTCATCCAGGTGTAGGCGATGTGGTGGGACTGCTCGCAGATCGTCGTATGGTCGTACCAGTTGTTGGAGCCAAAGGAGTTGATGACCCACCGCTTGGAGTAGTCGTTACGCCCGGGCTCGATGCGGCCTGCCTGGAAAACGAACTGGTTGTTCTTCGGGCCGAGATCCGGGTGATCGGGATCGATCAGCAGGCTCAACTCCGAGGCGTGCTTGGCCTTGAATTCATCCAGCGTCATCGTTTTCTTGGCTACCGCCGATGCGTCGTCGGCCAGGGCCTTCATAGTCTTGGCGTCCTTGACGGCGAAGAGGTCCTTCAGACCCGGGACGACGCGATCCTCTCCGATGCTGGAGAAGAGCTTGCCGCCCTGGACGATCTCCTTGACAGCCTGATCGAAGGGGATGGTCTGCCACTGGTTCGAGCCGCGGGGCCCCGCCCGCTTGAGCACTTTGCGAATACGATAGGGGTCGTAGATCGTCTGGATGCCGGCCTGCCCCTTGGGGCACAGCTTGCCGTCAACCCTGGCCGCCTGATCCAGGGGGGTGCTGTAGCCGATCTGAGGCAGCATCGTCTGCGGCCCATAGGGGCTGCCGTCGATCTTAATCAGCATCCCGTTCAGGACCTTGCCCTTCATGGTGCACTGGGTGTTGCACTGGAGACACGCGCCGTAGAGCACGCTCTCGGGCTTCGCCAGGGTGTATGCGTCCTCGGGGCTGAGCTGGCCCGACTGGGCCTGAGCTATCGCCTCGGGCAGCAGGCCGGCCATCAACGCGGACCCACCCAGGAAGGCGCCGGCCTTCAGCAGGTCGCGCCGGCTGATCTCCTGACCCAGAGGGTTCTTCGCCTCGCTCATCTTCACGCCTCCTTGTCGCTCTTGCCGGCCAGCGGCAAGCGGGTGTAGCCGATGGTGAACAGCAGAACGGCCAGGGCCACCACGAAGAGGCCGACCAGCCATTCGCCGGTGCTGGGAAGGTACTGGAAGGAGAGCCCCGCCTCCTGATAGGCCGCCTCCAGTCCGCGAATCTCGGGGATCACCTCGCCCGGTAACACGATGTTGATGCGGACCGCCAGGAAGGTGGCGGCGATGAGGAGGCCGGAGAGCCCTACCCAGCCCGCAGAGCGGGACCGGAACACCAGGATCAGGACCGGCAACACGGCACCGGCGGCCAGATGCACCAGCCAGAAGGCCCACCAGTAGGGGCCAAACAGCATCTCGCGGTAGGCGCTGGCCTCTGCCGGGATAGAGGCGTACAGGCTGATGGAGATCTCGGCCCACTCGAAGAGGAGATCCAGGATGAGCAGCGCCAGCGTGATCCTGCCCAGCAGGCTAACCAGGTCTCTGAACTCCACCGAGCGGCGCTCGGGCCAGAAGGCGGCTACCAGGAAGGTGAGGAGGGCCGTACCGGAAGTAAGGGCCGACATCAGGAACAGGATCGGGTAGAGCGGCGAGTTCCAGTAGGGCCGGGCCCCCACCACCCCGAAGAGCGCCCCGACCCCTCCGCTGAACGCTATGGCCAGGGGGACGCCGACTGTAGCAAGTGCCTTTACGGTTCTCAAGTCGGCCCGAAGGGCGAACCAGAGTTCCACGATGACCAGTACGAAGAAGATCGTGTAGAGCCAGACCATCCAGGTCATCATCGAGAAGGCATTGGGTCGGGTATAGACTTCCCAGAACCGCTCCAGATGCCCGAGATCGAGCCAGATGGTGAGCAGCCCTGACACCAGCGCCACGAAGGAGGTGAACAGGGCCAGCTTGCCGATGGTTTCGAGCCGCCCGATACCCCCGGCGTAGATCGCCGAGGACAGCAGATAGCTGCCGGCCGACAGGCCGACAGAGTAAATGTACATCGCCACCCAGAGGCCCCACGGCACGTAGCTGCCGTAGTTGGCGATTTCGTGGCCCTGGGTGAACCGCTGGACTATCCCGTAGGCGCCGGCGAGGAAGGCGATGGCCCAGAGGACCGCGAAGACCGCCTTTACCCCGAGCGGGACGCCGCCTTGGCGAGTTGCCGAGATCGCTGACATCTTCACCCTCCTAGACCAGATAGTAGACCTTCGGGTTGACGCCGAGTTCTTCCTTGAGACGCATCACGTTTGGCGACGCGATCAGCTCCGACACCAGGCTGTCCGGCAGATTAGCGTCTCCAAAGTAAGTGGCGCCGCCGATGCAGGTGGTGGTGCAGGCCGGCAGCATGCCCGCGTTGAGCCTGTGCAGGCAGAAGGTGCACTTGCGGACGTTGCCGACGGGCGAGCCCTGGGCACGGTCCCACCGCTTGCCGTACTCGAAGTTGGCCTGCTGTTCGTATGGTTGCAGCGCCGGAGTGCTCTTCGTGTAGAACAGCCCCGAATCGAAGGTGCGTGCCGAGTAGGGGCAGGCGGCGATGCAGTAGCGGCAGCCGATGCAGGCGTTGTAGTCGATCTCGACAATGCCGTCGGGTCTCTTGTAGGTGGCGCCGACGGGGCAAACCGGCACGCAGGGAGGGTTATCGCACTGCATGCAGGGCCGGGGGGTGAACCGGCGAGTGACGTTCGGGTAGGTGCCGATCTCTTCCTCGATGACGGGCCGATAGACGACGCCTGGAGGAAGCTGGTTCTCCGCCTTGCAGGCGACCGTGCAGGCGGAGCATCCGACGCACTTGCGCTGATCGATGACCATGACCCAGCGTCGCTGGCCAACAGGCTTCGCGAGCGCGCGCTGCAGATCCCGCTGCATCCTCAGGAGCTGACTCTCCTGATCGGTAGCTTTGGGAAGCTCCGGCCCGGAAGATGGCCTGTCTTCCCGGGCTGCTGTGGTCCTCCGGGTGCTGGCGCCGGCCAGCCCTGCCAGAAGGCCGGCCGCCCCCGCGCCCAGCAGGAACCGTCGCCGCGATGTTCCTTTCTCCATGCTCCAACCTCCGTTCAACGCTAGGTGTCCTGTTCGCGCTCCTCTGCACGAACCCACCTTCCGGCAGTCGAGTGCCGGCACCTGGCACCGCTCATTCTCGTGAAATTGGGCGCAATAGGGTATCGGGAAAAGTTCCATGCGTGGCTCTCCAATGTCAGGAAAACTCCGCGACCCTTGGGTGCGGGTGTCGGGAATACCCCGCGACCTCCTGATCGGGCTGTCAGGATTGTCCTGACACGATCCCCATCCTGTGGCCACGCTCACGGGGATTCGAAGGGCGGCGACACCCGAAGTCGGCGAGGGGAGGCCGTTCCGTTGGCGAGGGGCGCAGGGGCCGTTGACTTGGCGCCATCCTGATCCTCAACGATGATCTGGCATAGCAGGAGGCTCCAAAGGGTGCGACGGTGCGTGGGGATCAGTCCGAGCCGAGAAGCCCGTGGCGCAGGGCATACCGTACCAGATCCACCCGGCTCTGGAGATTCAGCTTCTCCATCACCCGGGCTTTGTAGGTCTCGACCGTCTTGGCGCTGAGAGCCAGCTGGTTACCCACCTGCTGGCTCGTGTATCCCGCAGCCAGCAGCCTGAGGACCTCCATCTCTCGTTCGCTCAGCTCCTCCGACGACGGGGAGGGCTGCGGCTCCTTGGCGCGCCCGAGGTAGCGGTTCACCAGCAGATGGGTGAGAGAAGGGTAGACATAGACCTCGCCCCGAGCCACCGCCCGGATGGCGGCCATCACCTCGGTATCCGCCGCCTTCTTCAGCACGTAGCCGGCCGCCCCGTACTCCAGAGCACGGCGCAGATACCCCTCGTCGTCGTACATGCTCAGGACCAGGGCCCTTACCCGTGGGGCGGCAGCCTTCAGTTGGCGAATGGTCTCCAGCCCGTCGAGTTTGGGCATGTTGACGTCGATCAGTGCGACGTCGGGGTGTAGGCTGAGCATCCGTCGAACAGCCTCTTCCCCGTCCTCGGCCTCTCCCACCACCTGCATGTCCGGCTGGGCCTCGATCAACATGCGGAGGCCTGCCCGCAGTACGGCGTGGTCGTCGGCTATGAACACCCGAAGTCTCTCAGCCACAGGTCACCTCCTCGGTCAGCGGCACCTCGACAAAGACGGTTGCACCGGAACCCGGGGAGGACTCGATGGTCAGCGTGCCTCCCACCAGGGCCGCTCGCTCGCGCATGCCGAAGATCCCCAGGGCCTGCCGGTCGGCCCCTTCGCCCTCGACGCCCGCCAGTTCGAACCCCTGCCCATCGTCCTCGATGATAACCACAACTCGATCCTGGTGGCGCTCCAGCAGCACCGCCACGTGACGTGCCCGAGCGTGGCGGGCCACGTTGGTCAGAGCCTCCTGCACTATTCGGTAGAGGGCCGTCTCGACCCGGGGCGGCAGCCTGACGCCCTCCAACCCCAGGACCTGGAAGTCCAACTCCAGGCGATGCCGGTCGGAGTACTCCCTGGTGTACCGCTCCAAGGCGGGCGTAAGGCCCAGGTGATCCAGAACGCTTGGGCGGAGTTCCCGGGCCAGGTCGTGCACTGCGGTCAGGGTGCTGGTAGCGATCCGCCGGACTTCCTGGGCATGCCGGGCCACCTCCTCTGGGTCTCTGTTCTCCTCCATCAGCCTGAGAGTCACGATCAGGGATGTTAGAGCTTGGCTGGTCTCGTCGTGGAGCTCTCGGGCGATCCGTTTCCGCTCCTCCTCCTGGGCAGCGATGATCTTGTCCAAGAGCTGAACTCGCAGTTCCTCTTTGCGAATCAGCTCCTCCCAGAGTCGGGCGTTCTCGATGGCCACGCCGATCTGGCTGCCGATGGCACCCAGGGTGTCCAGCTCGTCCTGGGAGAACTCCCGTCGCCCGGCCGTCGCGAGGTTCATCACTCCCAGAGTGCTGCCCTTGGCCACCAGCGGCACGCTGAGGTGTCCGTAGAGCCCCTCGGTTCTCAAGAGAACGCAGCGCCCTTCAGACCTCTCGACGAAACGAGCCTTACCGCCGGTGATGACGTCGCTGCACACGCACCCACTGTTCCGCAGGCCACCTGTCTCCTGGAGCTGCCCATTACCGGCGAACCCCGTTTGGGCCCCCAATCGCAGGGCATCTCCATCCTCTCGAAGAAGCCAGATCCAACCGGTAGCCAGGGAGGAGACCTGAAGAGAGCGGTCCAGGGCGGTATCCAGCACCTCCTGCAGGGTTCTGGACTGCCCCACGGCCGATGCCATCATGTTCAGGGCAGAGAGTTCACGGTTCCGCCGAAGGAGCCGCTGGTTGTATTCCTCGGTCTGGGCCTGGGACCTGGACAGGCTCTCCGCCATGGAGTTGAATGCCTGCCCTAGCACGCCGATCTCGTCGCGTGTCCGCGGCTTCACTCGGGCTCGCAGGTCCCCTCGCTCTACTCCGCGAACCACTCGAACCATCTCCAAGACGGGCCGGGTAAGGATCAGGGTGAAGAGATAGGCCGCCACCAGACCGGCCAGGCTGAAGGCCCCGGTCATCAGAAGGAGTTGTCCCGTAGCCGTTTCGAGTTCCGCCTCCAGACGCCGGTCGGAGAGCCCGACCCGAGCGACTCCCGCGCGTCCCCCGAAGATGGGCACGGCCGCGTCGCGGATCAGCCCCTCCTCGGTATCGAGGAACTCCATGTGGTGGTGGTCTTGCGACCCGACTGAGTTAGCTTCCACCAGCCCGGAGGGCAGTTGCCCTCCGAAGGTGTGCACCAGGGAGGTGCCGTTCGGCCTGAGGATGAGTACGTACCTGACGTCCGGGTTCTCCCTCAGGGTACTCTGGGCCAGCTCGTACAGCCCGTATGTGTTGTTGGTCAGGACGAGATCGCTGGACCGAGCGGCCAGGTCCCTCGTGATAGACACCGCCCGCTGGTCCAACTCCTGACCCAGTGAGCTGGCGAGACGGTGACGGAGTTCGAAGGTCGCCCCCAGGCCCAGGAGCAGAATGAGTCCGACCACGATCCCCATGATCTTGAGGCGAACGCTGACGCTGTCGGCGAGTGCCAGGAGCCTGCCGATCATCTCTGGCCCTGCACTTTCCGAAGCATGACACGTATCGGTTCGTAGGTGGACTGATCGGGCACGACAAAGCGGTCGATCATCAGGCTGCTCAGAATGGCCTTGCCCTGATAGTCGCCGTCCATCCCGAGGAGAGTCTCTCGAAGTTGTTGCTTCAGCTCCTCAGACAGACGGGGTGGCACTACCACCGGAGGCGACCCAAATGGTTCTGATTGGTAGATGATCCTCGTGCGTGCGGCGAGTTCGGGGTTCTGGGTCAGGGTGTAGTCGTAGGCCAGGCTGTCCACCGAAGCGCCGTCCACCAGCCTGTCCGCAACGGCCCTCATGGAGTTGTCGTGGCTGTAGGTGTAGACCGTCTCGCGGAAGAAGTCTTCAGGCCTCTCTCCCTTCTGCCAGAGGAGGAAGGTGGGGACCAGCCGGCCTGTGTTGGAATCCGGGTCCGTAAAGGCGAAGACCCTGCCGTGAAGCTCATCGAAGCGGGCCACGGAGCTTTCTGCCGGGACTATGATGTAGGCGCGGTACAGGGCCTCACCTCGTACCTCCGGGGCAGCGAGCAATTCCATTCCGAATTGCTGCTGGCCCTGGACGTAGGACTGGCTGCAGATGAAAGCCAGGTCGATGCCACCAGCCCGAATCAGTTCGTTGACCTCTGCGTAGGTCTTGCGCTGGACCAGTTCGATAGGGCGGTCCAAGCGGGCGCCCAGGTACTGGAGCATCTCCTGATAGCTCTTGAAGGTCTCCTTGGGGGAGACCATGCTGGCCACGGCCACCCGCAGGGGGGCGATGGGGGGCTGAGTTGGGGGTGCTGGCTGGGCCTGCCCGGGTACGGTCAGCTGTATCCGTTTGTACTGGGGGGACGAAGAGCAGGCCGCCGCGAAGGCAAGGACTGCCAGCAGCGCCAGAGCAATGATGGTTCGGCTGGCGTCGAGGTCCCGATCCCATCGTTGGTTCGGTCTATCCATGAGTTCCCCTCCGCCTGCTACCACGAGGGTGGAGCAGTTTGGCCGCTCGAAGTTGGTGCCCCGGCCGGTGGCCGGCCGTGCCCGGAGCTGGCGCGGGTTGAGTCGATAGAGGCAGACCGCATTATAGTCAAGCCGGTCGCATCGCGAAAGGGACGCCGGCCAACGCCTTTCCGGCGGGCGCTGGCTGGGGTATCACGGAGGGGCCAACGGCACGTCTCGTCTTCACTCCGCTCGGGACTGTGGTATTGTATGCAGGCGAGTTCAGTCCACAGGGCCCTTGCCCCGTGGATGGTGATATGGGCAAGGTCAATTGACTCTCCATCACTTCACCAAAGGTGTCGACTCCGCTCGAACTCTTCGTGACCGGGGGGTGCCCGTCCTCCTCGCGGCCTGTCTCCTTACCGCCGTGGCTGTTGCGGCCTGTGCCCCGGCCGCCGCTGCCCCCACACACCAGAGTACGCTCACGGTCGCCGCAGCGGCCGACCTCCAGTTCGCCTTCACCGACCTGGGGGAGTCGTTCCAGAAGGAAACCGGCGCCAAGGTCACCTTCATCTTCGGCTCCAGCGGCACCCTGGCCCAACAGATCGAGAACGGCGCGCCAGTGGATCTCTTCGCCTCGGCCGACGAGGAATACGTTCGGGATCTGTCCTCCAGGGGAGCCATCATCCCCGGCACCGAGCAGCTGTACGGCGTCGGACGTATCGTCCTCGTGTCCTATCGGAAGGGCGGCCTTCATCTCTCCAGCCTGAAGGATCTCCAGGGCCCCGCGGTGAAACACGTCGCCATCGCCAACCCCGATCACGCGCCCTACGGGCTGGCGGCCAGGCAGGCGCTCACCTCCCTGGGATTATGGGAGCAGGTGAGCCCGAAGGTGGTGTACGGAGAGAACGTGCGCCAGGCCCTGCAGTTTGTCCAGACCGGCAACGCCGAGGCGGGGATAGTGGCCCTTTCCGTCGCGTCGGTTCCGGAGGTGGATTCCGTGGCGATAGATGACTCCCTCTACCAGCCGCTACGTCAGTCGATGGCTGTTGTGAAGGGGACGAGCCAAGAGCAGTTGGCGAGGGCCTTCGCCGCCTTTGTGAACGGGCCCAGGGGCAGGCCGGTGATGAAAAGCTACGGCTTCGCCCTGCCGGGGGAGAACTAGAGATGCAGGGTGTCGATCTCTTTCCTCTCTGGCTCTCTCTCAGGGTGGCCGTCGCAGCCACCCTGCTGACGCTGGCCATCGGCCTGCCCCTGGCGTGGCTGCTGACCAGGGTGAGGTTCCGCGGGAGGGGGCTGCTTTCCGCCGCCATCACCCTCCCCTTGGTGCTGCCGCCGACGGTGCTGGGTTACTACCTGCTGCTGGCCCTGGGTAGACAGGGCCCCATCGGCCATTTCCTGGAGGCCAACCTGGGGATAACGCTGGTCTTCACCTGGTATGCGGCCGTGGTGGCCTCAACCGTCGTGTCGATGCCGCTGCTGGTCCGGGCCGCCCAGGCGGCCTTCGAAGCCATCGACCCAAGTCTGGAGAACGCTGCCAGAACGCTGGGCCGCTCGGAGATGGACATCTTCACGACGGTCACCATCCCCCTGGCCTGGCGGGGGATCCTGGCCGGCACGGTCCTGGCCTTCGCTCGGGCGCTCGGTGAGTTCGGGGCCACTCTTATGGTGGCCGGCAACATCCCCGGCAGCACCCAGACGATGCCGGTGGCCATCTACGACGCGGTCCAGGCGGGCAACCTGGATCTGGCCAACCTGCTGGTGCTGGCCATCACGGCGGCGACGATCCTGGCGCTGCTTGCACTGGGGAAGGCGGCGGGAGCGGCGCGATGGTAGCAGTGAGGGGGCGATAGCGTGCTGGAGGTCCAGATTCGGAAGAGGCTGAAGGCTTTCAGCTTCGACGTCGCCTTCTCCCTCGGCGACGAGCGGGTCGCCATCTTCGGCCCATCGGGCTCGGGCAAGAGCCTGACGCTCCAGTGCATAGCTGGTTTGCTGAAGCCCGATGCCGGCCGGATCGTCATCAACGGCCGCCCGGTGTTCAATTCCTCTTGCGGCATCGACCTCCGGCCTCAGGACCGCCAGATCGGCTACCTGTTCCAGAGCTATGCGCTCTTTCCCCACCTGACGGTCGAAGACAACATCGGCTACGGCTTGCACCGTCTTCCCAGGAGCGAGAGGGTCTCTCGAGTCGAGAAGATGGTGGGCGCCATGCGTTTGGAGGGCCTTGAGCGGAGGCTACCCTCGGAACTCTCCGGAGGCCAGCAGCAGAGGGTTGCCCTGGCCAGGGCACTGGTGACGGAGCCTCATCTCTTGCTGCTGGACGAGCCCTTCTCGGCCCTGGACAGCCCCATCCGCAGCCGCCTGCACGGAGAACTGCTCCAGTTGCTCAGAGGGCTATCCATCACCACCCTGATGGTCACCCACAACCTGGCCGAGGCTTACGCCCTCAGCACCACCATGGCAGTCTACGAGGCAGGGCGCATTCTTCAGATCGGACCGAGGGATGATGTCCTTCGCCGCCCGACGAGCAGAACTGTTGCCCGGTTCACCGCCACCAAGAACCTGTTTCGCGGGGAGGTCATCGCCTCATCTCAGGACCACCTGGAGATTCGAGCAGGAAGGCTCCTGGTGCGTACCCCGCCCGCGCCGTACGAGCCTGGCGAGGTCGTGGACTTCTGCATCCGGCCGGAGGAGGTGATGCTCGTTCGTCCGGGCGTGAAGGCAGGATCTGCCGTGGAGGAGAACCAGTTCAGCGGCGAGGTGGTGGGCGAGGTCGCCCACGGCACCGGCTTCACCCTCTACTTGAAGCTGGAGGGCGACCCGCTGGGGTTGGGCCGGGACTACGATCTCCACATCGACATCCCCGCCCACGTCTACTACCGCCTTGGGATGGACTCCAAGAAGGTGTGGACCGTCTCCCTCAAGAAAGAGGCGGTCCACGTGATAGGGCGAGCAGCCAGACTCTTGGGCCGCTAATGACCGTCCTCTGGCAGTCACTTCCCTTTGCCGGTTATCGCCACTGGCAGGGTGAAGCTGAAGGTGCTGCCCTTGCCCGGTTCGCTGTCAACCCAGATCCGCCCGCCGTGGGCCTCTACCAGCATGCGGGTGATGTACAGCCCCAGGCCGAGCCCGCCGGCCTTGCGCCCACCCCTGGCTTTGTAGAACCGCTGGAAGATGTGGGGGAGGTCTTCGGGAGATATGCCAACTCCCCGGTCGATCACCGAGACTGTTATTTCCCGGTTCGTCTGTCTGGCCGTCACCAGCACCTCGGTTTCGGGAGGGGAGTACTTGAGGGAGTTGCTCAGAAGGTTCATCAGGATGCGCTCCAGGCGGTTCGGGTCGGCATCCACAGGGGGTAAGCCCTCTGGGATCTCCGTTTTCACCCGACCAACGTCCATGACCGTTTCGGATCGCTCCAGCAAATCGACCACGAAGGCTCTAAAGTCCACGGGCTGCTTCTCAAGCACCAACTGATGGGACTCCAGCCGCACGGAGTCGACCAGGTCCTGGATCATGGCGTTTAGCCGTCGGGCGCCGACGATTATGGCCTCGATGCTGCGCTTCGCCCTGCCATTCTGGCCGGCTTTTTCCAGCATGCGCTCCAGCATCTGGGCCTGTCCTTGAATGACGGTGACCGGCGTTCTCAGGTCGTGAGAGACCACACGGAGTAGATCGTTCCGCTGCTCTTCGAGTTCGTGCAGAGGGGTGATGTCGGTCAGGGACAGTACTGCCCCCACCAGCTTGCCGTCGGAAGTGCGGATCGGAGCCGCGCTGGCCGAAACCCACAGGGTCCTGCCGCGGGGTGTGTGGACAACAGCCACGGCGCCCTGCACCGTCTCGCCCCGCAGCGCCCTTACGGAGAACGATTCCTCCGGTTGAATCAGCTTGCCCTCAGGAGTCTCCATGCGGAGCAGCGCGATTCGCTCAGCCATGGGTAATTCTCGCTGCTCCGGGGAGTAACCCAGCATCCTTTCGGCAGCAGAATTGATGCGGGCGATCTCTCCGCTGGGAGTGAAGATGATGATCCCGTTGGCGATAGACCCGACCGTGACGTCCAACTCCGCCGCTCGGCGCTCGGCCTCCTCGTGCAACCTTTCGCGCTCCGCCTCCGCCTGTTTGCGCTCGGTTATATCCAGAAAGGTCACAACGGCACCCTTGACGACGCCGCGATCGACTATCGGATGAGCTGCGTACTCGACAGGGAAGGAACTCCCATCCCGCCGCCACAGCACCTCATCATCGACGCGGGTTCCCTGCCCCATTTTGTAGGCCTGGTATATGGGACACTCCTGTTCCGGGTAGGGCGTACCATCCAAACGGCGGCGATGGATGAGGTCGTGCATGCTCTTGCCCAGAAGGTCCTCGGCTCTGTACCCAAGCATGTCAGCCGCGGATCTGTTGACGAAAGTGCAATAACCCTGAGAGTCGACGCCGTAAATGCCCTCGTCGGTCGACTCCAAGAGTAGTCGCAGTTGGTCGATCAACTGCGCTCTCTCTGCTTCGGCCCCCTTCTGCTCGGTGATATCTCGGACCAGCACTGTCACGTATTCCACCTGGTTGTTGCGACGAAGGGGGTAGTAGTGGACATCCATGTAGCGGCGGCCGGTGACGGCGTAGGTGAACCAAGCCTGGTAGTGCACCGATTCCCCGGCAAAGCATCGGTCGAGGTTGGGGCGGATAGAGTTCTGGTAATCCTCAGGGGTGTGGATTTCCTGGACCGAGTGGCCGACGATCTCGTCGATGGCTCTGCCGTGCATTCGGCTGTACGAAGGGTTGACCATCCGGTAGATCTGTTGCCGGTCCACCACGGAAATGAGATCGGGGGAGTTCTCGACGAGCCCGGCACAAAGGCGCATGTTCTCGATGGTCGACTCCTGCGTTTCCACAAGCCGCTCCTGCCGGGCTGCCTGGGATTCCAGCTCGACAATACGCCGGCGCGCCTCCGCTAAGTCTCCGATCTCCTGGTCATCAGCCCTCTTCCCGTGTCCCATGAGACACCTCTCAGAGCGGGTGGTGGCAGTGGCGGGTCCTCAACTGTCGCGTCGTTCCGGGCAGGGGATCTCGACGATGGCGTTCGGATGGATCGGCCAGCGTCAGCGGGCTCTCGATGACTGGCACTGCAGAACCGAAACCGTGGACTTGGCCCTGTTACGCGCATCATAGTCGAAAGTGGAGAATCCTTCAATAACAACTGGCCTGAGGTGTGCTGTAAGCACATTATGTTGTTCTGAATGAGCAGCGGCTGGCCATCGATCGGTCGCCCGGTAGGGCGCGCTCGCAGGACGCGCCACGAGAAGGGTTCGGGACAGCGCGAAGGTATTCCGGTGGGAGAGGAGAGAGATGACCGAGGTGGCGGGACCCATGAAGGGGGGCCGCTGGACGGAATCGGCGATTCGGGTGCTGAGGGAGAGATACCTGCTGCGGGACGGGGAACGCGTCAGGGAGACCCCAGAGGAGATGTGCTGGCGCGTGGCGCTGGCCATCGCCAAGGCCGAGGCCGGATGGGGCAAGAGTCAGCAGGAGGTAACCGCGGTAGCGATCCGCTACCGGGATCTGATGCAGGACCTCCTCTTCCTACCCAACTCCCCGACCTTAATGAACGCCGGCAGAGAGGGCGGCCTCCAGTACTCAGGGTGCTACGTCCTCCCTGTCGAGGACTCCCTCGAGGGCATTTTCGAAGCGATCAAGCGGGCAGCACTCATCCACAAGAGCGGGGGAGGGACTGGATTCGCCTTCTCCAGGCTCCGGTCTAAGGATAGCGTGGTGGAGACCACCGGCGGCAAGGCTAGCGGGCCCGTAAGCTTCATGAGGGTCTTCGATGCGGCGACCGAGGCGGTGAAACAGGGTGGGACCCGTCGTGGTGCCAACATGGGGATCCTCCGTGTGGATCACCCGGACATCCTGGAGTTCGTCGACTGCAAGCTCCAGGGCGGGTTGGCCAACTTCAACATCTCTGTGGTGATAACCGACGCCTTCATGAGGGCGCTGGAGGAGGATCGCGAGTACGGCCTGGTGGACCCCCACTATGGCCCCACCGGCAGGAGCCTGCGGGCCAAGGAGGTCTTCGATCGCATCGTCCATGCAGCGTGGCAGACGGGCGACCCCGGCCTCGTCTTCATCGATCGAGTGAACGCCGGCCCCGCGAATCCCACGCCCGAAATCGGCCAGATCGAGGCGACAAACCCGTGCGGTGAGCAGCCGCTTCTTCCCAACGAGGCCTGCAACCTGGGATCACTTAACCTCGCCCGCTTCGTCCAGGCAGGGGGAGGCAAGGCGAAGAATGGCCGCTGGCAGGTGGATTGGACGGAGTTAGAGCGAGTCGTTCGGCTCTCGGTGCGCTTCCTGGACGACGTCATCGACGTGAACCCATACCCGTTGCCAGACATCGACCAGATGGCCAAAGCAAATCGCCGGATCGGGCTCGGAGTGATGGGCTGGGCTGACATGCTGATCCAGATGGGCATCCCCTACGACAGTGAGGAGGCCCTGGCTTTGGCCGACCAGGTGATGGGCTTCATCGAGCGGGTCGGCCACGAGGAGTCGGCCAGGCTGGCCGAGGAGCGGGGCCCCTTCCCCAACTGGTCGCGGAGCATATACAGGGATGGCCCGCCCCTGCGCAATGCCACCGCCACCACTATCGCGCCCACCGGGACCATCAGCATCATCGCCGGCTGCTCCGCTGGGATCGAACCGCTATTTGCCGTAGCCTTCCAGCACATAGTCGGGGAGAGGCAACTCACCTTCGTCAACCCCCATTTCGAAAGGGTCGCCCGGGAAGAGGACTTCTACAGCGAGGAGTTGATGGAGAAGGTAGTCGAGCAGGGGACGCTGCACGGTCTGGAGGAGGTACCCGGGGAGATCCGGCGGTTGTTCGTGACAGCCTACGAGATCGCTCCCGAGTGGCACGTCCGGATGCAGGCGACCTTCCAGCGGCACACCGACAACGGGGTGTCGAAGACCGTAAACCTCCCCAACTCGGCTACCATCGAGGATGTGGCAAAGGTATATCTGCTGGCTTATCAGTCGGGATGCCTAGGGATCACCGTGTTCCGTGAGGGGTGCAGGGGCGTCCAGGTGCTGCACGTGGGCGCCGCAAAGAAGGGGGCCGAAGGGGAGGCCGGAGCCCCGACAGCTGCCCGTGAGGTGATCCCTGCCATCGAAGAGAAGGTGAAGCCCCGGCCGCGGATCGTCCACGGCGTGACCTACCGGGCAGAGACACCGCTGGGCACGGCCTTCGTGACGGTGAACGAGGACGGGGCGGGGGAGCCTTTCGAGGTCTTCCTCAACGTGGGCAAGGCGGGCAGCGACACGGCGGCGGTGTCGGAGGCGATCGGCCGGCTGATCTCGATGATCCTGCGGCTGCCGTCCCCGCTCTCCCCGACGGACCGGGTGAAGGAGATCGTGGACCAGTTGTCGGGGATTGGTGGCGGGCGCCAGTTGGGCTTCGGACGGAGGCGAGTGCGCTCGCTCCCCGACGCGGTGGCCCAGGTGCTGGCAGAGCACCTCGGAATGCTCCCCTCCGAGGAGGTGGCACCGAAGGGCCCGGCGGTGGCGCCTGAAGGGGTGGCGGGTGCCACTCCCATTGGGGACCTCTGCCCGCAGTGCGGGCAAGCCAGTCTCGTTCCCGAGGAGGGCTGCCGGACATGCTACAGTTGTGGCTACTCGGACTGCTGAGAGGGACCGCGCGTTGGCATACGGGTTGCCCTTCTCCACCCC
>JAJZQR010000050.1 GCA_021806765.1 Chloroflexota bacterium
GAAGTAGGGGCGAAGCATTCCGTCGCGACGGAATGCTTCGCCCCTGGTAGAAGATCTGGTTACCGGTTGATGGCCGCCTGGGCCATCTCGAACACCCGTCGTAGCCTCTGATCGCGGTCCGCCACGAACCGCTCGATCCCCTTGAGGATCCACTGGGGCGACAGATGGGCCTCCTCGTACACCTCGTCGACCGTTCCGCCGGTCCGCCACCGGTCGTCCCAGTCGGAGGAGAGGGTGTACTCCTCGGACACCTTGGTGACCATCCAGTCGCCCATCAGCTTCCGGGCACGGTTGGTAATGCACATGGAGTCCACCCAGTCGGCGTCGGACAGCACCTGCTGTCGGTAGTTGGCCGGCTGCATCCGGAACAGTTCCGGGCTGATGGCTGCCACGATCTTCACGTTCAGCCCTGCCTTGTCCAGCTCGGGAAGCAGCTTCACCACGTTGGCAGTGGACATGGTCCCCTGGACTATGATCGTGCCCATCGGCTTCTGACCGGCCTTGTAGTCGCGGATGATGTAGGCCCCCTTGGCCGCGTCGAAGTGAGAGGCCATGCCCAGCGCCGCCCGATCAGGGATCTCCACCGGCGGCCTGGTCAGGTGCAGGGCCACGATGGGAGCATCAGTCTTGAAGGCGGCGGCGATCACCACCGGGACCTCGTTATGCTCCCAGGGATGAACGTCGATGACCCGGTCCTTCGGGAAGAGTTGAGTGACGCCGGGGGAGAAGATCCCGAAGTGCGTCCGGGAGTCCTCGGCGGTCTCCGGCCCCGAGTGGCCAACCACCCATAGGATCTTGCCCAGCTTCAGCTGGCTGTCCTGAGACATCTGGCTGTACAGCCTCATCAGACCGTAGTGCAGGTAAACGAAGGAGCCGTAGGTCGAGGTGGCTCCGTAGAAGCCCTGGAACTCCTCGAAGGGGTTCGCTGCAAAGTTCACCGAGGCGATGCCCGCCAGCATTCCGGCGTTGGTGAACTCGGTGATCTCCGTGGGGAGCAGAGCGCCCTCCAGGTTCTTCTCCCGGTCGTATATCCCCCATCCCGGGACCTCGCCCCACTTCTGAGCGAAGCCAATGATGTTGGTGGAGGCGGCCAGGTCCGCCGAGCAGGCCAGGACGAGGGGCCGGCCGTAATGCTCCCTCCCGAAGGCATTGATCCACGCCCCGAACTTGGCCAGCGCCGCGCGGTTAGGGGCCTTCTCACCGGGCTTGGCCCACATCTCGGTCGGGTAATGTTCGTAGTCGTACAACCGCTCGTCTTTCCACGGGTTCTTGCTGGTATCCAGCCGGAAGGACGGTATCTCCTTCGGAACACTCTCGCCCAATTGGATCAGCCGACCGGCCAGGTAATCCACCAGCTCCTGGTCGGCCTTCAAGACACCGATGGTCGCCTCCAGGTTTGCACGAAACTGCTCTCTGAGGGAGGCCGAGTCCTTCGGCGCTGGCTCGTTGAAGCCCACGAACTTCACGCCGTACTTGTCGGAGAAGGCGGCAGCGTTCTTCCAGAAGCCCTCGCTGTTCATCGGGAGCGGGGTACCGTGAGACTTGTTATCGTAGACCCCGTAGCCTCGACCCTTCCGGGTCTTCATCCAGGCGACGCTGGGCACCTTGTTCGGGTTGGGACCGTAGGCCAACTCCAGCAGGGTTCGGGTCACTGCGTCCCACTCGGAGCCACTCTCGGTGCCCACTACCCGCCAGCCATGGGACCCGAACCATTCCTTGGGAGTGCCAGGCACCACCGCGCTGATCGGGGTATCGTCGATGCCGTAGTCGTTCCAGTCGATAACGTAATTCAGATTGTCGAGCCCGAAGCCCCAGGCGGTGTTCATCGTCTCGTGAACGGCACCAGGGGTGAGACCCCCTTCGCCCTCGAAGGCGAACACCTTGACTCCCTCTGCGCCGGCTCTCTTCAAGGCCATGGCCTCGCCCGCCACTGCCGGCGTGCCATGAGCGGAAGGCCCGGTGTTGAACTTCAGGATCAGGGTCTTGCCCTCCATCTCCGCATGTCCGGAGAGTCCGCCGTTCCTGCGGAAGCCTAGGAGATCCTCCCAGGTCAGCATCCGCTCCTCGGGATCGGGCACCAGATACTTCGGGTCGTTGGTCTGTGCGTACTTGATCCTGAGCGCCTCGTTGAACACCGCCAGGGCGACGTACATCAGAGGCACCGTGTGCCCCCCGACCAGGACAAACCGATCGCCAAACCTCTTCTCGGGATGGCGGATGTCGTACCTGGCGATCCCGGAGAGCATGGTGACCAGCATCATGTGAACCTTGGAGCGGCTGCCGCCGGGATGGCCACTCTGGCGATAGTTGAACATCACGTCCAGAAGCTGATCGACGATGTCTTTCAGCTTCTCCCAGCGCGGGAAGTCAGGAGCTACCTCCTTGTAGCGAAGCTCAACCTGCGACTCCGCCACGTCAACCATTGCAGGATTCTCCTCTCGAATGACTCTTCTTCAACCCGCGGTCTCTACAGTCTGGCCCAGGCCTCCTTGAAGGTCCTCTTGCTGTTCGCAATCAGCAGCTCGGGTGACTGGCCGGGCTGGGGCTTGACCTCGAAGGTCAGCCACGGAACACCCGTAGGCAACTGCTTCTCGAAGTACCCGATCTCATGGAGGGCAGCCAGAAACTCGGTCAACTCTTCCACGTCGGCTACGCCGCCTGCCATTCCGAAGCCGGGGTGGCTGTCACCGTAGAAGGGATGGGAGGCATCATCTCGGATGCAGTTCCCCAGGTGGGCGTGGATCAGGTAGTCCTTCGTGGTATGCAAGGCTTCCCGATAGCTCTCGCCGATCAGAGGCAGATGCCCCATGTCTATGGTAAGGCCAAAGTTGGGATGATCGGCCCGTACCTGAGCAGCCACTTCCACAGCCAGGGCACTGGGGCCAACCAGGCTGCACTTGTCCACGGCCCGATCGAAGGTCTCCAGGCCGATCCACACCGGCTGCCCCTGGGCCTTCTCCCGAGAGTAGCTGCACAGCTCCTTCAGGGAGCGAGCCAGTTGATCGACTGCTCGCCGCTCCTGCTCGGGGCCGGGGTAGCTCTTCCCACCGTCCAGCACCTCAACCACGGGCGACCCCAGGAGGTAGGCGTCGTCCACGCTCTTCTTCAAGGCTTCCACGCCGGCCCGCCGGGTCTCTTCCTCCAGGCTCGCCAGGTTGTGCTTCCCGCCAAGTACCACCGGCGCGGCACTGATGGCGAGGTCCGCGTGGGCGTCCCTCGACATCGCCTTGACGGCCTGCATGGTGTCGCCGTCCATACGACCGACCACCAGGACGCCAAAGAAATCGTCCATGAGGATCTGCCTGGCCGTCTCCAGGGTCCGAGACGCACTACCCGGAGCGTCGGGGAACATCATCACCTGAATAACACCTAGCCGCAGGTGCTTTCGCCATGAGCCTTCCATGGTGAATCTCCCAATATCCAGCATTCAGCACTCAGCTCTCAGCCTTCAACTCCCGGCATTCGAGCAGTCTGGCAGAGGATCGCCCTGCCGCAGGGGGTGGCGAGACCTCCACAAAACGTCCCCGGTAACTTCACACCTGTATCACCTTCGCCCGCACAAGACGAGTGAAGGCTGATGGCGAGAAGCTGAAAGCCAGTGGCTCCCGATGGCTGATAGTAGCATGCTCCGCCCGCTGTCTTCAAGCAAGGCCCTCTGTGCTATAATGTGCTGTTCGGTACAGCATGCTGGTGTCCATTTCATCCCTACCCTGCCCAGCCTTCCCCATTGCCTTCGAAAGGTGGTGTTCCGTGCCTACTATCAGCTTTCTCGGAGCTGCCGGCACCGTCACCGGGGCCAAGTACCTCGTATCGACGGACAAGGCCAGAGTACTGGTAGACTGCGGTCTCTTCCAGGGCTTGAAAGAACTGCGGTTGATGAACTGGGAGCAGCCCCTATTTCAGCCGGAGGCCCTGGATGCCGTGGTTCTGACCCACGCCCACCTGGATCACAGCGGCTACCTGCCGCGGTTGGTCGGGCACGGCTTCTCCGGCCCCATCTACGCTACGCCGGCCAGCGTCGATCTATGCGGGATCCTCCTTCCCGACTCGGGTCACCTGCAGGAAGAGCAGGCCGAGCACGCCAATCGGCAGGGTTACTCCAAGCACTCCCCTGCCCTGCCCCTCTACACGGTCGCCGAGGCCGAGGCAGCCCTACGCTTTCTCATGCCTTGCCCGTACGGGGAACTGAGAGAGGTGGCGGAGGGTGTCCGGATCCGGCTACTGGACGCCGGACACATCCTGGGATCGGCCCTGGTGGAGATGTGGATATCCGACCATCGGGGTGAGACCAAGCTGCTGTTCTCGGGGGACCTGGGTCGCTACGGCGAGCCGCTGCTGGCGGATCCCACCCCGGTGGCCGAGGCCGATTATCTGCTGGTAGAGTCCACCTACGGCGATCGGAAGCATTCGAACGGACAACCAGAGAAGCTGCTGGCGAAGATCGTCCGGCAGTCGGCAGAGGCTGGAGGCTGCCTCCTGATCCCCTCCTTCTCCGTCGGCCGCACCCAGCAACTGCTCTACTCCCTCCACCATCTGGAGCAGCAGGGAGAGATCCCTTCCATACCGGTCTACGTGGACAGCCCCATGGCCATCGACGCCACAGCCATCTTCCTGGCCCATCCCGAGGCTCACAGGGTGGAGTTGAGGCAACTGGAGGACAATGGGGGCAATCCCTTCCGGCTGCGCAACCTTCAGTTCGTGCAATCGGCCGAGGGGTCCCGAGCCCTGGACGAACATACTGGACCCATGGTGCTCATCTCGGCCAGCGGCATGGCGACGGGTGGAAGGGTGCTCCACCATCTGGAGGCTTTCCTGGACGATCCCAGGGCAACGGTGCTGTTCGTGGGGTTCCAGGCCGCCGGCACCCGAGGCCGGAGCCTGCTGGACGGCGCCCCGCACCTGAAGCTGTTGGGCCACGAGGTACGGGTCAGGGCCACCATTCGACAGATCGACGGCTTCTCGGCCCACGCGGACCGAGACGAAATCCTGCGCTGGCTCTCCGGCTTTCAGCGGCCGCCGGCCACCACCTTCCTGGTCCACGGCGAGGAGACGGCCACCAGAGCCCTCTCGGAGACCGTGCGGGCTCGATTCCACTGGGAGACCACCATCCCCACGCTCCACCAGACGGTGGAGCTGTCACCGGCTGCCGTTGGCCGCTAGGCAAGTAGAAGAGTCCAGCCGCAACCGGCAGCAACGGCCGGACCAGACGGCTGATCGGATACGGATAGTCGACGACGAGGGCCACTCGGCCCTGATGGTGGACGGCGTGCTCCTATCGATAGCCATCGAAGGCACTGGGCCGGCCTCCGGCTACTGGGCGGCCATGATGCCCGAGGGCTCGCCCAGAAGCGCCCTGCTGCTGGGCCTCGGTGGCGGCACCCTCGCCCACCTGCTCGCCCGGCGCTACCCAGACGTCGAGATCGTGGGCGTGGACGCCGACCGGGAGGTGGTCGACTTCGCCCGCCTCCACTTCGGACTGGCCCTCCCCAACCTGGAGATAGTGATCGGGGATGCCTTCGACTACGTGGAGCACTGCTACCGGGAGTTCGACTTCGTGGCCGTGGACCTCTTCGTCGGCTACGGCTTCCAGCACGGCGTGCTGGCCAAGCCCTTCTTACGTCAACTGAGGGCTATGACCGGTCGAGGAGGGGAGATAGCCTTCAACCTGTTCAAGGACCGGCGGACCGAGCAGCGGATGGCGCGGATCAGCCGGGTACTGCGGACCTATCGGGTGGATCGGGTGGGGCGCAATGTGGTGGTCCACTGTCGAGGAGGCTGACCCCCAACCCCACGCCGCCTCGGGATCGATCCCCTCAGTGAAGCACCGTCTCCAGTCTGCTCATCACGACCAGCAGCACCAGCACTGCCACGCCAAACACCGCCAGGGCGATGATGTTGGCCCTTCGAGACTGCTTACCGGCCGGCCTCGCCGGCTGAGCTTGCTCCGACGGGGGCAGGTCGGGTCGCTGGAACACGCCCGTATACAGCTGGGCTCCGCACTTCCGGCATCGAAGGCTGCCTTCGGTTTCCAGGGTGAGGCATTTTGGGCAGATCAAGGGGCTATCCTTCCTGATAGGGACAATTGGCGAACGCGGGACAGCAGGCGGTCCCTCTCCATTGGCTCCCTCGGCAGCAACGAGACCTCACTCCTATATAATGGGGTAGAGCGGTGTTTGAATCAAGAGGTAGCCCGCACCAACAGCGGTGTGCCGGGCAGCTTACCCCCATCGGCAGCCGTCGCACCATCCCCACGGGCGGATCACTACCCGATGCCTCGGTAGAGGCTGGGAGTGGAAGAGGGGGCCCCGCTTGCGGCCGTCCTGGCCGCGCCGGTGCCCCCCCGATAGCGGCTAGTGAGCCCCCGCCAGGATAACCCGATCCCCGTTGTTCAGCACCGAAGTGCGAACCACCGGGCTTCCGTTGACGAGCGCCATTTGCACGTCAGACGAAGCCAAGGAGAGGTGACCAATCAGGTGTTCCACCGTGGAACCCCACGGGAGATGTACCAGCATTCGATGCTGCGGCTGGTCATCCCCCGCTAACGAGCCTCGTAGCGTCACTTGGACTCGCACCACACCACCTCCCGCTGGAATGAACGGCAGTCTTGGGCAAGATGCGGGCCACACGACGGCGACTGTGGCATGGTTCACAGGGAGAGTGACAGTCTAACGAAGGCAGGCTACCCGGATCGTCGTGCCCGACCTGATCGGGCATCCAGGGGTCCACGTTGGCGTGTAGGAGTGGCCTCACGAAGAGAGGGGACGTCTGGACCCCCGCTTCCGCGGGGGTGACGTTGGCATCAGACTGTAACTCCTTCTACCCGCCCTCGTGAACCGTGCCGCGACGGGGAGACGGGGAGACTATCCCGAAGCTGGTAATCCTGAGGACGCTGGGCTAAGAGTAGTAACGACTTCAGTCGTTCGTACCTTTGCCGATGGAAGGAGAACGAACGACTAAAGTCGTTACTACAGGCTCCCCACCGTGTACCCGGCAGCTTCCGAAGCCATCATCGTCCGGGGAGACAGCCAGCACCATCGTCACTCACTTTGGGACAGTCTCGAGACGGGGAGACGGGGCGATGGGGAGAGTCTTCCGTCACCATGTCCCCGTGTCCCTGCGTCCCCGTGTCCCCATGTCCCCATGTCCCCGCGTCCCCGTGTCCCCGTGTCCCCGTGTCCCCGTGTCAGACCTTATGATGGGCGGTACTGGTCCCCAGGGTCCCGTCTTCCAGGGTCACCACCTCAAAGTCGTCGAAGAGATTAGGAGCCTCCTGCTGCATGGCCTGCAGCAGCTTCACCGCGACCTTGCGAATCTCAGGCTCCGCGGCGGAGGAACCCCGCAGCTCGACGAAGTGGCGCAAAGCTCTGGCGTTGGCGGTGACGAAAATCTTGGTCTCGGTGGCGTTGGGGAGAACGCTCCGGGCGGCCTGCCTGGCCATTTTCCGCTTGGAGGTGCGGCTCAACTCGGGATGGCGCTCCTCCACCAGAGTTGACAGCCGCTCCACCAGCGCCAGATAGGCCCTGTGGCTGGCCTCAATGGCTTCCAGCCACAGGCGGTGCGCTTCCGGGTCCTGGGCGATCACGTCGGGCTCCACGAAGTCCGCCGTCGACTCGTCCACGTACCGCTGGGAAAGCTGAGAGTAGCCCCAGCCCGCCCGATGGCGGATCAGTTCGTGGGTGAAGGAGCGGGAAACCCCGGTTATCACGAAGTTCCAGACGGCATGCTCCAGAACGCTACCATGGCCGGATTCGATGATATTGTCGAAGTATTCGGCATTGGACTTGCGCCCCTGCTTGCTGCCGAAGGACATGTAACAGATGCGGCCCGCCATCTCCGCCAGCAATTCGGCGCCCCTCTCGGCCTCGGTATTCCAGCTGGTCTCGTTTTCCTGGAGGAATCTGTCCACCGCCGCCCGGTCGACAACCTGTCTGCCTACTAGATAGATCTCCGGCTCCCTGATTACTCTCATCGGCTGTCACCTCAATTCTCTGCGCCAAGTCAGGTAGATTCTACCTCAAAGGCTGTCCGATACCCACCGCCCTATATAGGGCTCATCCCGACAGTGTGTGAAACAGCCTCGGCCCTAAGCAGCTGGCCCCAGATAGTCTGCCTTTCGTCACCCCCGCGAAAGCGGGGGTCCAGGAGGCTACCGCGGAGAGAACCCTGGATGCCCGCCTTCGCGGGCATGACGACGGATTGTGCACGCGATCCTAGGCCAGATGCTTAGTACTCGGCCAAATGGAGGTGATACGAACTGTCATGCTGAGCGAAGCGAAGCATCTCCCCCCAGGTCGCCGGAGAGATCCTTCGCTGGCGCTCAGGATGACAACATCAGGACCACTTTGGTCGTCTACTAGGGCGCGCCGGATTCCCGCGGAGTCCCACGAGGAGATGTTAGCATCCTGGCTCAAGTAGGCCAAGAGCCTCTCCCGCAGTGGGTACGCACCTTGCCTTCTCCCCCCGATCTGTCTCTGGGGGAGAGAAGTGTTGCGACGTAGCATGGGCAACCTGTCTGCCCTGACCAAGAGCACCGAGGCCAGACTCTCTGAGGTCGGCCGGACCCATCAGGACTTCCTCCTCCTGCTGATCCTCTTCGTTTCCCTGCGGCTGTCGCTGATGCTGATCGCCCGGCCCCAGGGGTACCTGCTGGATGCCTCCGACTACAACTTCTACCTGCAGTTGGGGCAATTATCGGATCGGGGCCTCTATCCAGGCCTCCACTACTGGACCGAGTACCCCCCCATCTTTCCCTGGATTGCCGTGGCCGCCTACAAAGCGGTGGAGGCGGTGCCCACCCTCCAGGGCGACCCCATCCTCTGGATACGCCTCGCCCTGGGCAGTGTCCTGCTGATCTTCGACGTGGGGAACCTGGTGCTTATCTACTGGCTGGACCGCACTCTCCACGGTGCCGCCGGCGGTCTGCGAAGCGCCTGGATCTATGCCCTGCTGTTCACTCCCCTCCACGTCTGGCTCGGCTGGTTCGACACCATGCCCCTCTTCTTCCTGCTGCTGGCCCTGGTCCTGACGGTAAGGGGAAGGAGCAGCTCGGCAGCGGCGGTAGCGGGGCTCGGCTTCATGGTGAAGGTGTTCCCGATCCTGACCCTCTCGCCCCTCTTGAAAGGGGAGCGGGGCCTCCTCCAGCGGGCAAGACTGGTGGCCCTGGCCGGGCTGGCCGTCGGGCTCGTGGCGGCGCCCTTCTTGGCACTGGCGCCCCAGTACCTGGTGGCCTCCTTCCGATCCATGACGGACCGGTCCCCCTGGGAGACTGTATGGGCGATAGCCGAGGGTTACTACGGGTACGGATGGGTAGCGTCGCTCACGGATAGGGTGGATCCCTCCACAGCCTCCTACACGGCCTATACGAGCCACCTGCCGTGGCCGGTCATCAGCGTCGGATTCGCCGTCCTCTACCTGCTCCTATGGACCCGACCCTTCGACCCCCGACGGCCCCTGAACGTTGTGGCCTTCACTGGACTGACCGTGAACCTGTTTCTGTTCTACTCCAGGGGTTACAGCCCGCAGTTCCTGGTGTATATCGTGCCCTTTGTCCTGCTGACACTGCCCCCCTTCCGGGCCGTGGCCTACCTGACCGTGCTGAGTGCCATCAACCTGTTGGAGTTTCCCGTCTACATGGTGCTGTTTAAGGATCAGGATTGGGTGATGCAGGACCTGGTGATGATGCGAGCAGCCATCTTGCTGATCCTCTCCTGGGAGTACCTGACAATATTGGGGTTGGTACCCTCTCTAGACAGAGCCAGGAGGCTGGCAGTCTCCGGAACCATGCTGGCCTTCGCGGCCTGGGGCGTCATCACCCTTCCTGGAGCGGGGCAGGAGTGGGTTCGCTACTCCCAGCAGCACGATCCGAACGCAGCCACTATAGACTACCTGACGAAAAACGCCGGCCCCCAGGCGGTGGTGGTCTTCACCGATCAGGGACTCTACCGGGCGCTCTATCCATACCTGTACCGCAGGACCCACCTGTTGCTGGTCAGCCCTGCGTCCGACAGCCGAATCGCCTCGGTGTCCGGGGCCGGAGGGTCGACGTCGGTTGGCGATACCAATCTTTCCGGCCAGGTCGAGCGGGTTTCCTCCAGCTATGGGGAGATCTTCGGGGTTCGTCAACTGGACGACGGGAGAGGCAGGCAGGTGGAGTATCTGTTGGCCTCTCAGAACCGGCTCGATGACAACCGTCGCTTGAACGACCTCTCCGTCACTCGTTGGACCACAAACCGGTAGCGGAACCCGGGAACTACTACAACCTGTCACTGCATATTGCTAGAATCGCAGGCAGTGCCTATACTGCGGGGGTCAATCCCTCACGAGTCTCCCCACCCTGAGATTGGTCCTGTCCGAGTCGAACCAGCTTGGAGGTAACACGTTGCCGACAAAGAAGCTGTTGTTGATTGACGACGAGCCAGCCATTCAAACCCTGGTGCGGCTGGTGATGGAAGGGGATGGATGGCAGGTGCTGGTAGTCAGCGAAGGTGCTCTCGGGCTCGCGCTCGCCCGGCAACAGCACCCGGACGTCATCCTGCTGGACGTAGCGCTGCCCGACGTGTCCGGGCTGGAGATATGCCGCCAGTTGAAGGCAGACCCGAGCACTGGCTCCATTCCCATCGCCATGCTGACGGCCATGGCCCAGGAGACCGACCGACGGGCGGCCCTCTCCCTCGGGGCCGACGACTACGTCACTAAGCCCTGGAGACCTGCAACTCTGATATCCAGGGTAACCAGTCTGCTGGAAAAGAAAGACTCCAACCCAGCTGGAACAGAGGGATAAGCCACCCTCGGTCAGAATTGTGGAGAACTAGCCCTGGCTCATCGCAATGCTCCCTTTCCATCTGTAGTTGACACTGCTGTACGGCAGAGTTAGAATCCCAACAACGTTCACTCGGGGAAAGCCCCGTCCACCCTCCTCTCTCCTGTGATTGTGGGCTCTAAGGGACGCCGGCCGCAGGTCGATTCCGGTCTGCCGTCGAAGTCGTTCGAAGCGGCGGCGCCTGGCTTGGGAGTTGTCCCTCGCCGCTTTGTGACGAGTAGGAAGGGGTTTCACCCCGATAGGAGACTCAGCGTGGAGATCATCTGGCTCGGGCATAGTTGCTTTCGCATTCGCGGCAAAGACGTGACAATCCTCACCGATCCCTTCGACCGCAGCTCCGGGTATCACCTGGGCAAGGTCACAGCGGACGTGGTGACGATCTCTCACCAGGCCCCCGACCACAGCAACGTCAAGGCCGTTGGCGGAGAGCCTCAGGTGGTGGATGGTCCCGGCGAGTACGAGATCAAAGGGGTATTCATCACCGGCGTTGCCACGCGGCGAGACAGCGGGAGCGGTAAGGATACAGAGCGAAACACCGCCTACCTGATGGAGATAGACGACCTGACCGTCTGTCACCTGGGAGACCTGGGCCACATACTCACCCCCCAGCAGGTGGAGCAGATGAACAGCGCAGATATCCTGCTGATCCCGGTGGGAGGCAACAACACCATCAACGCAGGCCAGGCCGCGGAAGTTGTCAGCCAAATCGAGCCTCGTATCGTGATCCCCATGCACTTCAAGACCGAGGCGACTACCCTGGAACTGGAGCCTGTCGGCAAGTTCCTGCGAGAGATGGGGGTGACCGACCCCAATCCGCAACCGAAGCTAGTCGTCACCAAGGGGAATCTCCCCGAAGAAACCACCGTCGTCCTGCTGGACTACCGGCGATAGACCCCAAGGCCACACTGGAAGGAACGGACCAATGCCCAACCCAACCCTCAACCGGCGGTATCAGAAGCTGATAGATCAACTGGACAAGGTACACTCCTCCACGCGAGAGATGTTCCTCTATCTCTTCGCTATGGTAGCGGTGGGTCAGGGCATCATCGAACTGGTTCGCGTCCACGAGGAGAAGGGTCGCCGCGTGCTGGTGATGGTGGATCCCACGAAGAAGCAGGAGTTCAGGGTAGTCTACCCCCAGGGGCTGGATCCGGAGTACGCCCACACGGCAGTGGCCGAGATGGAGCGGCTGCTGAGCGACGACTCCGCTGGAACCAGCATGGACAGCACCCTCTTCCGACAGTTGTACGAGATCCATCCATGCCGCGGCTGCATCTACCACGAAGAGCGGCACTGGCAGGTTTGCGCAGAGTGCCACTTCGCCGGTCATCCCATCAACTTCGAGAAACACGGGAGGGAGTAACACGGCCAGGCTGTCACGATCGGTCGGTCTGGCCCTTCTCGTTCTCCTCTCGTGGGCTGTTCTCCAACTCCGGACCGGCTACGTACAGCTGCGCCCAGGCCCTGCTTTGAACGTGGCTCTGTGATCTCCATCAACGGCTGGATTCTTCGGTCACTCCCGCCCGAGCCATCCTGTCCCCTCGCCCCCTCCGAACGCTACATGGATCGTGAAGGGGCATGAGCAACTCCAAATGATATGATTGTTCTGAAAGGGGGTGGCAGATGGTGGCAGAGAGCATGGAGGCTGGGACCGGAGCGGCACAGCCAGAAGCTGCGCAGCAGACTGCATCAGAGCAACACATCGTCGAGAAACCGGAATCCCTCTGGGCAACTGCTGCCCTGTTGGCCGGTGTCGGCCTGTTTCTCTACCTGGTACGGCAGATCCTGCCACCCTTCGTCGTCGGCGCCGTTCTGGCCTACATTTTCGCCCCTATGGTGGGCTACATCGAGAGACGAGCCCGCCTACCCAGGGCCCTGGCCATCCTCTCCTTCCTCTTTCTCCTCCTGGGCCCTCTCGTGGCGCTGGGTTGGCTGGTGGAACCAGCGCTGGTCGGAGAAACCAAGGATCTGGCCACCAACACGCCGGCCATCATCAACAACCTCTCGGTTCAGCTGTTCGGAGGCCAGAGCTTCAGCCTCCTGGGGCAAACCGTGGACGCCCCCACCGTTGCCGACTACCTGCTGGGCTTCCTACTGGACTTCATGGGAACCCCGGCTCAGGCGATCCACGTGGCTGCCTCGGCGGTAGAGATCGCCCTGGACAGCTTCCTGTCTCTGGTGCTCCTCTTCTACTTCCTTCTGGACCCCAAGAGGTTCGGGGAAGCGATCCTCCGGCTGGTACCCCTACAACACCGGCCGCAGCTGCGAACCGTCGGAAGGGAGATCAACCTGGTGCTGGCCCGCTACTTCCGCGGACTGCTGTTCCTGGTGGTCCTGATGTCCTCGGTCACCTGGATCGGGCTGGCCATGATCTTCCACCTCCCTTACTCCCTGCCGATAGCCATCGCCACCGGCTTCCTGGAGATCATCCCCTTCCTCGGCCCCGTCCTGGCAGCATCCATCGCCTCGGTAGTGGCTCTCTCCCACGGCGGAACCAATCTCGCCCTGGCGGTTGCCCTGTTCTACCTGGTGCTCAGGCAACTGGAAGATCAACTGGTGATGCCGGCGGTCATCGGCCGCGCCGTGGAGATCTACCCGGCCGTTGCTATCTTCGCCGTCCTGGCGGGTGGGGCTCTGGGCGGGGTGCTGGGCGCGCTGCTGGGCATCCCGGTGGCAGCAGCCGTTAAGGTGGCCTTCGATCGATGGCGCCCGCTCTAGTGGAAGAGTAGGGTCAACCAACCCCTTCGGACATCGGGCTGGGAGAAGCCGTCTTGGACGGCTTCTCCCAGCCCCGGCCTCAATAGACGATCACCGGCGTTCCAATGCTAGCGAAGTTCCAGAAGTAACGGGCGTCGGCCAACATTAGACCGACGCAGCCATGACTGCCTGCCGCGCTACCGAAGGCAGACGCCGGCGACCAGTAGTTGTAGTGGAGGGACGCTCCACCATAGAAGTACTGGGTGTACAGCACTCCCGTCAGGTAGTAGCCGCCAGGAGCGTTACGAGGGATCCCGATCGTGCTGGAGTCCATGGTCTCGTCGTACACTCGGCGGAATATGGTGAAGGTGCCCTTCGGAGTCGGGTACCTGGCAGTACCCACGGTGGCCAGCGCAGTGTACACCACTTGACCATTCTGGACAGCGTAGACTACTCCCCGACTGGTATCCACCTCGATGTAGCGCCCTGCGTTCGACACGGAGTCTGACGTCGAAGCGAAGGCAACCCCGGCAACGGGCAGGAAGACCGTGGCCGAGAAGGCCAACAGGGCGACCAGCGCCAGTTGAAGCCGAACTCTCATGACATCTCCCCCATTCTCGGATAGTGCAGGGAGCGCGGCCCCGAGACGCGAAACGACACTGTCTGCATCGGGAGCCGCACTGCCCCCTGCTCCGGCCCATGCCGGAAAAGTCCTCAGGTGCGCAAGATGTGTACCCGAACAGGGGGGCAGGGGGATGGGTCACAAGGGCGGGTAGATAGAGTTACAGTCTATTGCCAACGTCACCCCCAGCCTCTCCTTCGTCACCCCCGCGAAGGCGGGGGTCCAGGCATCCCATCTCCTCGTGAGGCCGCTCCTGCACGCCAACGTGGACCCCTGGATGCCCGATCAGGTCGGGCATGACGGTCTAGGGAGTCTGTCACTCTGTCCGTGAACCATGCCGGGCAGGGAGTAAGGGTGGTCGTATCGGGGGCCAGGGGATAGGGGGCGACGCGAGGCTCCCGTCGAGCCGCTACCCGAAACGTCGAGTGGCTCGGGAGGAGCCTCGCATTCTCATCGGCCGGGTGCTTACCTGCGGCGCTTCGGCTCCAACCGGCTCGGACCTTTGGGCGCCGAGGGTGCCGTCTTGTAAGCTTGAGCCTCTTCCCCAGGGTGGGTGAGCAGCCACCAGGCAAGAACGCCCGCGGCGACCAGCACCGCCAGAGCCGTGAGTTGAGCCTGCTTCAAGCCCAGAGCAGTGATCGGCTCCGAGGCCCGCAAGAAGAAGACGGCGAACTGACCGAGAGAGTAACCCACCAGGTACACCGTGAACAGCAGTCCGGACCGTCGAATTCGGTGGCGCAGGAACCACAGCAGGCCAAAGAGGCCGATGTTGAAGAGCAACTCGTACACGGCCGCCGGTTGGTAAGCGATGGTGTGGTCGGCCACGAAAGAGTTGGGGTGCTGGTACACGAAGCCCCACGGGAGCGTAGTAGGGGCGCCTACGATGTCACCGTTGATGATGTTGCCGACGCGCCCGAAGGCCTGGCCCACCACGGCGAAGAGCGCCGCGGTATCGAGGATGGTCCAGAGAGACATCTTCCGACGCCGTGCGACCACCGCCAGGGTGACAGCCACCCCAAAGATGGCACCGTAGAACGCCATGCCACCTTCCCAGGTGGCCACGATCCGCCAGGGCTCAGCCAGGTAGGGGCCCAGGGGCTGCTGAAGGACGAAGTAGAGCCGAGCACCGACGAAGCCGGCCACGATGGAGGGCCACACGGCCGCCCATATGTCGTCGTCGGAGAGGCCCCGCTGCCGGGCGTAGGGATAGGCGATCAGCAGCCCCACGATGATCCCCACGTCATACATGAGCCCGTACCACCGGACTGAGAGAGGTCCGATCTGGGCCAGGATCGGATTGATGTCGATGACAATGAAGGCAGGCATTCGATGTTGCTCTCCTGGTTGTCACGTTACGTTGCCTGAGAATTATAGTAACCTTTTCCCCTTCCCGTCCACCCACCCGCTTGATTTAAGACGTGCATGGGGTAGCAGGCACAGAGCGACGGGCTGTGGCCCCCACTCCAAAGCAGAGAAGAGCAAGCCGGAGGACATTTGGGCCGGCATCCAGGTTCTGGCCGGAACGTGGGCAAGCATGGCCTTATGAGAGCGGGGATAGAGGGGTAACCCGACCCTGCCCGCGCGATCGCAGGCGGTCAGCGCCCCCCTCCAGAGCATGAATCGAGGGCGGGGTTTCCCTGCCCCCGACGCCAACGATGCCGGCAGTACAAGCCCTCGCCTTGGGCCCGCCTGCCTAGTGCAGCCGCTCCACCTGATTGCGGAGGTTCCCCGCCAGGAAGGCCTGGGCAGCCTCATCGATGTCCCGAAGGCTGGTGATTATGGGCTCGAGGCCATAGAGCTTGAGGCTCTCGTAGGCCGGGCGCCCCATGCCGCCGGTCAGCACCACCTGGCAATCTCTGACAGCCTCTGCCATTGCACCATGGTTGTGGCCGTGATGGTGATGCTCCCCGGCCCCATGACCGTGGTGATTCTGGTGGTCCTCACCCTGTTGGTGATTGGCCTTCTCCCTCATCTCTCGAGCCACCACCTTCCCGTCCTCTACCGTCAGCACCAGGTAGTACTGTGCCCAGCCAAAGTGCGCGCTGATGGTCTTTCCGTCGTCGGTCACCGCTGCGATCTTCATCGTGCTTCCTCTCCTAATTCGCTGCAGGTTCCTGCTCTTCAAGCACCTGTCGGGAGAGGGGACCAGGCCTGCTGGTCGAAGCCTCGCCCGAAAGGGCACCCTGCAGATGTTATGAGCTTATGCCCTAAACATCTTAGACCCACCTCCGGCCCCTGTCAACCCCCCGGGGGTATGGGCCCGAACGCCGAGGAGAGACTGTCCCAAAGTGAGTAACTATGGTGCTGGCCGTCGCCCTGAACGATGATGGCTTCGGAAGCCGCCGGGCACACGGAGGGCTGTAGTAACGACTTTAGTCGTTCGTTCTCCTTCCATCGGCAAAGGGACGAACGACTGAAGTCGTTACTACTCTTAGCCCAGCGTCCTCAGGATTACCAACTTCGGGACAGTCTCGGAGAGTAGGCGGCGGACCAACTGGCACGACTGGTGCGAGGGTCCGGAAAAGACGCTGCCTGAGTCCGGCGAGCGGAAACCTTTCACCCAGGCTTTCGAGGACAGAAAGGGGGTAGCTATCGATGCGGATAGAGCAAGTGGGAGCTAACACCTCCTGCTTGACGGGTCTTTCCCTGGAGGAGTCCGTCAACGCGATCCGCCAGCTGGGGTTCCACGGGCTCACCCTCCTCGGGTTCTCGGGTACCCGCCACCGATACGGCGAACTGGCGGGCTTCTGGTTCCGCCAACTGGCCAATAGCCAGCGGATCGAACTGAAGCGGCTCGTATCCGGCTTCGACAGGCTGGCGATCCATGCCCCCTTCGCCGACCTGCCCCTCTTCAGCTACGACCATCGGGTAGCGCAACTCGCCTTGGAACGGGTCAAGGAATCCATTGACGCTGCCCAGTATCTGAGGGGATCGGTAGTAATAGTCCACGCCAACCCCCGCGCCAACTTCCCTGTGACCGACTACTGGAAGGACATGATTAGCACCTTCCGCCTTCTAGGCGACTATGCCCTGGAGAGAGGGGTCCGGATCGGGATAGAGACCGGCTTTCCCAACAAGGTGAACCAGTTCGTCGACCTGTTGGAGGCGGTGGGGCACCGCGCGGTCGGGGCCACCATCGACACGGGCCACATGGCGCGGTACGTGGACACGGATCTATGGGGAACGCCCGCCGGCGTCAACCAGCTGAACGAGCAGTTGATGGACGTCACCCGGCAACTGGGAATCCAGATCCTCCACTGCCACATCAACGACCTGGATCCATCCGACTGGAGGGATCACCGGACCCTCGGACAGGGAGTCATCGACTTTCAGCCCTTCCTGGCGGAGCTTCACTCGGTGGGCTACGATGGAATGCTGGAACTGGAACTGGAGGAGGAGATAAAGGACCAGCTTACCACCCTGGAGGAGAGCAAAGAGGAACTCGAAACGATGATCTTCCGGCTGGATCGCCTCCAGCAGGCCAGCCGCAGTGGAGCGGCCTGAGCGCGCCGCTCCGCAATTCGATAGCGTGGGGCGGGACCCTGTGCCCCACCGCGGTCTAGCACGGAGCCAGTTCCGGCCGGGAAAGGGAGAACGGATTCTGGATGCCCACGGTCAGCCGGCAGCGAAGACGAAACTGGTGAACAGAAGCGCCAGCACCAGCAGGGAGATCAGGGCAAAGCGGGGGCGGCGCTCCCACAGAAAGCCCGCCACTAGCGCGGCCACTCGGGCCACTGGGGTAGCCATCAGGATCAGAATGCCCAGGTTCATGATGTCGATCGGGTTGCCGGCGCCGACACCGGACAGCAACCCCTGGGGCGAGCCCTGGGCCGGGCGGGCGTCCGCGGGAATTGCCAGGTAGAGTCCCAGTCCCACGGCCATGGCCAGGAGCCCCATGCTCGCTCCCACCATCAGCAGCCGCCCCACCAGGTCGTCCAGCCGCCCCTCTCTCTCCTGCATCAGTACAAACCGACAACTCGCAGCACCATGAGGACCGCCACCCCGGCCAACACCAGTGCTAGCCCCCGGGTCAGGACGGCGCTGCGGAGATAGGGTGCCCACCTGGCCCCCGCCAGCGATCCCAGGAACACCCCGATGGCCACGGCCGCCGTCACCGGGGCGTTCACGAAGCCGCGGGAGTAGTAGATGTAGGCGCTGGCGACGGCGGTAACCCCGATCATGAAGTCGCTGGTGGCCGCCGCTGCCTTCATTGGCACCCTCATGCCCAGCACCATGGTGGGAACCTTGATCACCCCACCCCCTATCCCCAGCAGCCCCGAGAGGAAACCCGCCAGGAGGCTGAACCCCATCCCCAGGGGGAGCCGGTGCACGCGATAGCGAACCTCCTGGCGCAGGCTGGGGTCATAGAAGTGGCCACCCAGTTCCCCCTCCTCCCGTTCTCGGACCAACTGTGGCCCCTCCTCCTGCTGTCTGGACAGGGCGACCGCCGTCGCGACGAGGGACGCGGCGAACACGATGGTCAGCAACTGCTGTCCCAGGGATATGGCGGTGAGACCGCCCAGCATGCCCCCGGTGGCAGTAGCGACCTCCAGGGTAATCCCCAGCCGCAGGTTGGTGATGCGGTTCCCCAGATAGACTGCGGAGGCGGCGCTGGAAGTGGCGATGACGGCGACGATACTGGCGGCGATGGCCTCCAGGATGGGGAATCCGAAGGCCATGATCAGAAAGGGCACCATCAGGGTGCCGCCCCCAATGCCCAACATGGCGCCCAGGACGCCGATAACCAGCCCCGCGCCCAGAATGGCGGCGAACTCCCAACCGGGGATCACCAGAGCATCTCTCCCCCTCACCCCTGGCTTGCTTTCTTCCCCCTCCCTCTGGGAAGGGACCAGGGTCAGGGTGAGAACCGCGGGCAAGGGCTGTGCCAGGCCCAGTGGCACAACAATGGCGAATCAGCGGGAGCTATGGAGAGGAGGCCATATTCCGGTGCCACATGATCACCCGGATGACCGGCACCACCACCAGCAGCCAGCCCTTCGCCGTGTTGCCATCCTCGGCAATCTTCTCCCGGGCACGGCTACGAGGGCACAAACCTGATACCCCTGCTGAGAGGCTGAGAGAAGCCGCTATCGGCCAGCCGAAGAGGCCACCTCTCTCGCCTTGACGACATGCTCACGGGCCAGGGCCTCGGCCTGGACACCGTTTCCCTGTCTCAGGGCCTCGATAACCCGACGATGCTCGGCCACCGACTCCACCGCCCTATCCGGTTTCTCGATAGAGGATCGGTACAACCGCCGGGTCTGTGCCCGGATGCTGAGGAGGAAGTCCCGCACCCACCGGTTGCGGCTGGCCTTAGCGATCAGCTCGTGGAACTGGGTGTTCAGAACCACGACGGCTGCCATGTCCTTGGCCACGATGCATTTCTGCATCGCCTGGCACACGTCCTCCAGCTCGGCCAACTCGTCGGTAGTGATGTGGGATGCCGCCAGATGGGCGGCCAGACCCTCCAGCGCCTCCCGGATGGGGAAGAGATCCAACTGGTCCCGCTGGGTGAGTTCCGTAACCACCGCGCCGCGCCTGGGCAAGATAGAGACCAGTCCTTCGCCCTCCAGCTTCCGCAGCGCCTCCCGCAGGGGACTTCGGCTGACGCCCAACTCGGTGCAGATCCGATCCTCCACGATCCGCTCGCCCGGCTTCAGCCTGCCGGTCACGATGGCATCGCGAAGGGCACTGTAGACCTGCACCCTCAAGGGGACGTAGCTGTTTGGCTGAATAGTTTCGAGGGGAATATATTCGGTCATAGGCACCTTGCTGCAATGTATACAGGTATACTTAACAGTAGCACAGTGGCCTGCACAGCGCAACCGACAGGGCCTTTTAGTCTTCCGGTGCCGAACCCACAAGGAGCAGCGTGGAGGCTACAACACCCCCTGTAGAGACGCGACATGTCGCGTCTCTACGCACCTGCGTGGAGACCAGTCGCTCTGCTCAGGGTGACAACTAAAAGGCCCTGGCGCAACCGGCGTCACTCCTTGACTTCAGTCCACAGGGGCGCCACACTGCAGAGCTGAACGTTGATTGAAACCCCCTGGGAGTGGTTCCGGCTGTGAAACTGACCCGTCTTCCCGGCTCCTTCAGCCTCTGCCGCCTGACTCCGGACCAGGAGATACCCAACTGGGCGCTGGCCGACAGGGGCTTCCTCTCGATAACCTACACACCGGAGGAACTGTCCATCGTCTGCCCCGACGACCTGGTGCCGGCCGGCGTCCACTGCGACGCGGGTTGGGCAGTCCTGAAGGTGGAGGGTCCTATGGACCTCTCCCTGGTCGGCGTCCTGGCGTCCCTATCCGCTCCCCTGGCCGGGGCGGGCGTCCCGCTCTTCGCCCTCTCCACCTTCAACACCGATTACCTGCTGGTCATGGAGGAGAAGCTCCCCAAGGCCTGCGATGCGCTAATAGGAGCGGGGCACGAGGTGACATAGCATCTCAGTCTAACCGCAGCCGGCGTAGCAGCTGGGCGTTCAGCGCCACGATCACAGTGCTGGCCGACATGAACAGCGCACCGACGGCGGGAGCCAGGAAGACGCCGACGGGCGCCAGGAGCCCCGCGGCTAGGGGGATCGCCACCAGGTTGTAGCCGGTGGCCCAGCCCAGGTTCTGGAGCATCTTCCGGTAGCTGGCTCGACTGAGCTCGACGATCCTCGCCACATCCCTGGGATCGTTCCGCACCAGGATGATCCCGGCGCTCTCGATGGCCACGTTGGTGCCCGCCCCAATGGCGATCCCAACGTCCGCGGTGACCAGCGCCGGGGCGTCGTTGATCCCGTCGCCCACCATCGCCACCCGATCTCCTCGGTGCCGCAACTCGGCAACCCGATCGGCCTTGTGCTCCGGAAGCACCTGAGCGAAGTACTCGTCGATGCCCAGATCCTGGGCGACGGAGCGGGCCACCGCCTCGCTGTCCCCGGTCAGCATCGCCACCCTCATCCCCATCGCCTTCAGACGGTCCACTGCCTCTGAGGACTCTGGCCGGATCACGTCGGCTAGGGCGAACGCAGCCTGCACCCTCCCCTCGCCCACCAGGTACACCACCGTCTTCCCCTCGTCGCCCCAGCGGTTCGAAGCGGCTTGCAGGGCCGGAGGCGGCTCCAGTCCGAGGGTCTCCAGCAATCGGGGGCCGCCCACCCCCAGCTCTCGTCCAACCACCCTGGCCCGGGCCCCCCTTCCGGCCAGCGCCTCGAACCGTTCGGCCGGAGGGATCCGGAGCCCCCGCCGCCGGGCCTCCTCCCGGATTGCCCGAGCGATGACGTGCTCGGAGTCGCCCTCCACCGCCGCCGCCAGCGCCAGAGCCTCCTCCTCCGATATTCTCTCCGCCGACGCGATGCCCACCAGACCCTGTTCGCCCATGGTGAGGGTTCCGGTCTTGTCGAAGATGACCACATCCAGATCCCTCGCCCGCTCCAGGGCCAGCCGCTCCCGCACCAGCAGCCCGTTCCGCGCGGCCAGCGTGGTGGAGATGGAGATGACCAGCGGTATCGCCAGCCCCAGGGCGTGGGGGCAGGCGATCACCAGCACGGTGACCGTCCTCTCCAGGGCAAAGGCCGTCCCGGCTGCGGCCGCAAGCCAGGCCGCCAGGGTCACGGCGCCGGCCAGGATGGCCACTATGGTCAGCCAGTAGGCCGCTCGATCTGCGAGGGCCTGGGCCCGGGAGCGCGAGTGCTGGGCGTGCTCCACCAGCCGCATTATCCTCGCGAGGGTGGTGTCTTCACCGACCCGGTTCACCCGAACCCGCAGGGAGCCATCCAGGTTCACGGTGCCGCCCACCACCTGGCTGCCGGAGGTCTTCGCCACCGGCCTCGACTCCCCGGTGACCATGGCTTCGTTGACGTTGGACTCCCCCTGAACCACCTCGCCGTCGGCGGGAACCTTCGCCCCGGGTCGCACCAGCAGCAGGTCGCCCACCCGCAGCGCCTCGAGGGGAACCTCCTCGGTTCGTCCGTCCAGGATGCGCTCGGCAGTGTCGGGCAGCAGCCTCGCCAGCTCCGCCAGGGCGCCCCTTGCCCTCCCCACCGCCCTCATCTCGATCCAGTGGCCCAGCAGCATCACGTCCACCAGCGTAGCCAACTCCCAGTAGAGGGGCACCCCCTCCAGAAGGAACTGAGTGGCAACGCTGTAGCCGTAGGCGACGGTGATGGCCAGGGCAACCAGGGTCATCATCCCCGGGGTCAGGATGGACAGCTCCTCGACAGCCCCCTGAAGGAAGACGGAGCCTCCGTAGAGGTAGATGACCGTGGCCAGGGCCAGGGAGAGGTACTGGGAGCCGGGAAAGGCGGGGGCGGTGTAGCGAAAGAGCTGCTGGATCAGGTCGGCGTAGATCAGGATCGGGATAGTGAGCACCAGGCACACCCAGAAGCGCCGCCGGAACTCCTGGACCTGGTGAGCCTCGTGGGCCACAACGTGCCGCTCCGGGCGCCCACCCGTGGGCGGCGGATGGTGCTCGGCCGTGCCCCCACCCGGCAGGTGGACCAGTTCCGGCCGCCGGGCGGGGACCTCCCCGTGCTCTTCGTGGTCGGGCTCGTGGTCGGCGTGCTGGTGCATGGGCTACCTGCATCTTCGCCCGGTCGCCCAGTCGCCCAGTCTCCTCTTCTCTCTGTCTCCCCGTCGTATCAGGCTGCCCTCCTCATCTTGCCCTTGCTCTCGGAGAAGAGAGGGGAACGGCAAGCGACATGCCAGTGGCACGACCTACGGCCGCTTCTCCCCTTCCCGCTGCTCGAAAACGGCCCCCAGGAACTCCACGAGCAGCAGGGTGGCTATGGAGGATGTCTGGCCGATGGTATCCAGCAACGGGTTAACCTCCACCAGGTCGAGCCCTACTACCTGCCCTTTCGCCCTGGCAGCAACTCCCCGCAGCAGCTGCTTCGCCTGCCAGTGGAGAAGGCCGTCGGGCTCAGGCGAGCCGGTGCCCGGGCAGAGGGAGGGATCCATGGCATCGATGTCTATGGTGACGTAGGTGGGGCCCAAAGCAGGGATCCGATCCAGGGCTGCCTGCACCCCCTGCTCGCGGAGGTCGGCCGCCGTGACGATGACGTTCCCTCTCTCCAGGGAGTCCCGATAGCCGGACTCAGGCGCCCGAAGACCCCGCATGCCGATCTGCACCATCCGACCCACGAAGGGCAGCTCCGAGATCCGCTTCAGCGGGTTTCCGTTGGCGTACTGCACGCCGTGCACCGAGTCGAAGTAGTCCAGGTGGGCGTCCAGGTGGACGATGTCCAGCCTGGGGAAACGAGAAAAGGCTCGCACGATGGGATAGGTTACCGAGTGATCCCCGCCCAGCAGCACCGGCAGAACTCCCCTATCCAGAAGGGCCGACACCGACTCGCTGATCAGGTCGAAGGTTCGGGGCAGGTCGGTGTAGATTATGTCCACGTCCCCGGTATCGACCAGCTTCACCCCCTCCAGGAAGCGCTTCCGGTAGTCGATGTCCCAGTAGCCGGCGTCCTGGACGCCTCGCTGCCGAAAGGCGTAGCGAACCGAGTACTGCCGGATATCCCTGGGGCCGAGCCGGCATCCCGGTCGAAAGGAGGAACCCTCGTCCCAGGGGATCCCCAGCACGGCGACATCCGCCGACAGGACATCGACGTCCTCCACGATCGGCACTTTGCAAAAGGAAGCGATGCCGGTGCAGGCCAGATTGACGGGGCGTTCTCTCATCTCTCGCTCCTCCACCATCACGATCTAAGTCCGGGAATATAGGGAGGCCGGCCTCATCTGTCAAACATTTGGACTATCGAACCTCTATTGACACCACTGGAACCACCAGCATAGAATGCCACTACTACCTTGCTCGTGTTCTCCCGCAGAGTACCCCTTCCCGGTTGGTCGAACGAGCTACTAGTGCACTCACCTCTTGCCAGGAGTTCGTCATGACCCACACCCTCCACCGCCAGGGGCCGCCGGAGAGCTTCCAGCACGACTACGTGCTGATCTCCATGGCCGCCCAGAAGATCAACAGCGAGGGCTCCACCCCCTACCTGGCCGCTACCTTCGAGATCCTGCTGAGCGCCAGGACGGCGAACCTGGCCGACGACAACTTCGGCGGGATCTTCACCGGTCTCACGGCCGACCAGATCAGGGGAGGGATCAACGAGAAATCCTACCTGGGGGCCGTCTTCACCGAGGAGGCCGACCTGGAGGCGGTTCTCCGGCGGCTGAAGGAGGCCGAACTGGGGATGTCGGTGGTGGTCCGCGGGGACTGGCGCAAGGTTTTCGCCCTCTGCCACCAGATCGGGATCAAGCCTCACACCGTCAACCTCTCCCTGGGGATCTTCGGCCAGAAGGGGCTGCTGCCGGAGAGCCGAGTGCTCCAGATCACCAGCATGTGCGGCCACGGGATGATCTGCCCCGACCACGTTAGCTGGGTAGTCGATCGGGTTCGTAAGGGGAAGATGACTCCTCAGAAGGCTGGGGAGCATCTCTGCAAGCCGTGCACTTGCGGCCTGGTCAACCCGATGCGGGCGGCCGAGATCGTATCCAGCCTGGCCTCGTCTCCCCCTGTGGACGGGCAAGGAGAGAGGGGAGGCCGGCGATGATCCTCCACCAGGACAGCTGCAACGGCTGCGCCCTCTGCGTCACCTACTGCCCGGTGCGAGCCATATCGGTGCAGAACAGGAAGGCTTCCATCGACCGGGATCAGTGCGTCGAGTGCGGGGTGTGCCATCGGCTGGAGGTGTGCGCCAGGGGCTGCTTCGAAAGGGAGGAATCGCTCCCCTGGCCACGCTCCATACGGGCCATCCTTAGCGACCCCCTCACCTGCTTCAAGGAGACCGGGGTGACCGGCCGCGGCACCGAGGAGATGAAGACCAACGACCTCACTAACCGCTACGTTTCCGGCGAGGCCGGCTTCGCCCTGGACGTAGGTCGCCCCAACGTCGGCACCCGGCTTAGCGATGTGGAGAAGATCACCAGGGCGGTCGCGGCGGTGGGAGTGCAGTTCGAAGCCAAGAACCCCTTCACCTACATGATGAAGGACAAGGCCACGGGACAACTGGATCCAGAGCTGCTGAACGAGCGGGTGATGTCGGCAGTGGTGGAGTTCACCATTCCGATGGAGCGGGTTCCCGAGCTGCTCCAGATACTGAACGAGGTCCAGTCGCGGGTGGACACGGTCTTCTGCGTGGGGGTGATCTGTCGAGTAGAGGAGGACAACTCCATTCCAGTGGTCCCGATCCTGGAGGAGGCGGGCTTCCCGCCAGCGGCCGGCGCCAAGGTGAACCTCGGCCTCGGCCGCCGGCTCCACTGAGGAAGGAGAGCAGGATGAAGGAGATCTGGAGCACCCTGGAGAGGTACGGGGTACCCGGCCGCGACCTCCACGATCTGCCCAGCTCGGACGCCCGGTTCCCGGACGGCGCCCACTGCCGAATCGAGATCGCGGGGATCGAACGAGCGGCGGCCCTGGAGGAGATGCTGGACGGCGCCGACACCTTCAACCCCCTGGCCGACCTCACCCTCCCGATGCTGGCCAGCATTCGGCGCAGCGTCCAGATCCCCATGGACGTCTACGTCAGCATCGTGGACGCCATGGGCGGCATCAACCGCTTCTGGGAGGCGGCGGAGATAGCCCGAGTCTGCGCCCCCTGCTACTTCAAGTTCGAGCCCGGCGCCTCCGAGGACACCGTCTACAAGCCCTGGGTGTCACCGGAATTCCATAACTTCTTCAGCAGGGAGAAGGTTCGGCTGGCCAGCATCGCCTGCGAGCTGATCGGACGGTGCAATCCTGAGATCGTGATCTCGGGGAAGGCCCCCTCTTCGATTACGACAGCTTCGCTCGAGCGTTCTTCAGCACCGCCGGGTTAACTATCGCCTTCGGCCTCTGCCCCTGGAGCACCCGCGCCACCTCCTCGGCCGCCATTCGATGGAGATCATCGCTCGCCCCCTTGGAGTAGAAGGCCGCATGGGGGGTCAGGATGACGTTGGGCAGCTTCAGCAGAGGATCGCTGGGATCGGGCGGCTCCTGCTCCAGCACGTCCAGAGCGGCTCCGGCCAGCCGCCCTTCCACAAGCGCCTGAGTGAGGGCCTCTTGGTCGATCAGCCCGCCTCGAGCCGTGTTCACCAGGTAGGCTGTAGGCTTGAGCAGCCGGATCCGCTCAGCATTCAGCAGGTGGCGGGTCTCCGCGGTGAGGGGCAGGTGGAAGGTCACAAAATCG
>JAJZQR010000374.1 GCA_021806765.1 Chloroflexota bacterium
ACAGACTACTCTTGAATGCGGCGGCTGCGGCGGGGGGGGTAGCTCTAGTGTCTCAGCCCTCACCCTGACCCTCTCCCAAGGGGAGAGGGAGGGAGATCACCGCCGCCAGCGGCCTCTATATGGCCCTGACCCTCTCCCAAGGGGAGAGGGAGGGTGATAGGCTGGTGCTTGATGCTGCGGGTCGGGCGGCATAGAATAGGCCACTGAAGGAGACCAGATCGGTCCACGAAAGGAGCACGGTCAATGAAGATCTCGATGGTCGGTGCCGGCAGGGTTGGCTCCACGACGCTGTACACCTTGCTGCTCGAAGGCGGCGTCACCGAGATGGTGATCGTCGACGTCGACAAGCCCCGGGCCGAAGGGGAGGCCCTGGACCTTCGCCACGCCCTTGCCTTGACCCAGAACTGCAAGATCGCGGCGGGCGACTACGACGCTACCGAGGGGTCCGACATGGTGATCATCACCGCCGGGATCCCTCGGAAGCCGGGCGACACCCGACTGGATCTGCTCAAGCGGAACACGGAGCTGATGGGCGGTATCCTGGAGGGGGTGCTGAAGTACAACAAGGATAGCTTCCTGTTCATGGTCTCCAACCCGGTGGACGTCCTGACCTACCAGGCGTTGAAGGCCTCGGGCTTGCCGCCTAACAAGGTGTTCGGGCTGGGGACGGTGCTGGATACCACGCGGTTCAGGTCGCTACTGGGCGAGCGGCTGGGGGTCTCCCCGGACCAGGTAGTCGCTTACATGATGGGCGAGCACGGCGACAGCATGGTGCCGGTGGTCTCCGGTGCCACCGTGGCCGGCATCCCGCTGGCGGAATTCCCGGGCTACTCGTCGGAGATGCTGGAGGAGGTGGTCACGGCCACCCGGTTCGGGGGGGCTGAGGTGATCAAGCGGAAGGGCGGAACGTTCTACTCGGTGGCGCCGTCGATCGCGTCGGTGGTGCGCGCCTTCCGGAACGACCAGAAGAAGGTGCTTCCGATCTCCTCGCTGATCGATGGCTGGTACGGGGGTCTGAAGGGGATGACGATCTCGCTCCCCTGCGTCGTGGGGAGGAACGGTCGGGAGAAGATCCTGGATCCTCACTTCTCGGCGAGCGAGGCGGCGCAGTTCGCGAGCTCCTTCAACGTGCTGAAGGAGGCGGCAACCTCCGTCGGGTTGTAGGAGGGGACGGCGGGGAGACCCCACCCCCGGCCCCTCCCCGCTACGGGGAGGGGAGTACGGGGAGGGGAGAGGGGTGGGGTTTGGGTGGCGGCGCCCCAAATTATGGAAGAAGAGGTGGGAGGTTTGCCGAGCGTGAGTGCGGCTGAGATCGCCGAGAAGGTGCGGGAGATGTGCATCGCGGCTGCTTACGAGCTGCCGAGGGATGCGGTGAGCGCCTTCCGGCGGGCTCTCGAGATAGAGGAGTCCCCCCAGGGAAGGGCGATCTTCGAGGAGCTGCTGAGGAACGCCGACGTGGCCGCGTCGGAGCGGATCCCCTACTGCCAGGACACGGGGCTGGTGACGGTCTTCGTCAAGAAGGGGGCGAGGGTCACCATCGAGGGGGGCACTCTGACGTCGGCGATCAACGAGGGTGTGCGGAGGGGCTACACGGAGGGGTACCTCCGGGCGAGCGTGGTGAGCGAGCCGCTGTTCGAGCGGAAGAACACGAGGGACAACACGCCGGCCATCGTGCACATCGAGGAGAGCGAGGAGGACGAGCTGGTGATCAGCGTCGTCCCGAAGGGCGCGGGCAGCGAAAACATGAGCCGGGTGGCGATGCTGACCCCCTCCGCCGGTTGGGAAGGGGTGAAGAGGGAGGTCGTGGAGACCGTCCGCAAGGCCGGCGCGAACCCCTGCCCGCCGATAGTGGTGGGGGTGGGGATCGGGGGCAACTTCGAGATGTGCAGCTACCTGGCCAAGAAATCGCTGCTGCGGGACGTGGACGAGCCGAACCCGGACCCGCGCATAGCGGCGCTGGAGCGGGAGCTGCTGGTCGAGGTGAACAAGACGGGGATCGGCCCGGCGGGGCTGGGGGGTACGGTGACGGCGCTGTCGGTGCACATCGAGAGCTATCCCACCCACATCGCGACCCTGCCGGTGGCGATCAACCTGGGGTGCCACGCCTACCGCCACAAGAGGGCGGTGCTGCTTGGGGGGGATCGGGGTGAGGGCCATGAGTGAGGCGGTGAGGCTGACGATGCCTCTTCGGCGGGAAGAGGTGAAGAGGCTGAAGGCGGGCGACCGGGTGTTGCTGAACGGGAAGATGCTGACGGGGCGCGATGCGGCCCACAAGCGGCTGTACGAGCTGCTGTTGGAGGGGAAGGAGCTGCCGGTCGGCATCCGGGAGCAGACGATCTTCTACGTGGGTCCGACGCCGGCGCCGCCCGGGAGGGTGATCGGGGCGGCCGGCCCGACGACGAGCTACCGGATGGACAGGTACGCGCCGCTGATGATGGACCGGGGGTTGGCGGGCATGGTGGGCAAGGGGCTGAGGAGCCGGGAGGTGAAGGAGGCCATCGTCCGGAACGGGGCGGTCTATTTTGGGGCCACGGGGGGCAGCGGGGCGCTGCTGTCGAAGTGCATCAAGGCGGCGAGGGTGGTGGCCTACGAGGATCTGGGAACGGAGGCGGTCCGGGAGATCGAGGTGGTGGATTTCCCGGCGATCGTCATCATAGACGCGAAGGGGAACGACCTGTACGAGATCGGGCCGGCCCGGTACGCGAAGGGGTAGAGCGCCACAGGTTTCGGGATGTAGGGCAGGGGGTTCTGCCCTGCCGCCTGTCCCTGCCATCGCTCGCCGGGCGGCGGGGCACAGGGCCCCGCCCTACGCTATTGAGGCCATCGGCGGGCGGCGCTATACTGGGGCAGTGTTGCTCGCAGGCGAGAAAAGGGGGGATACCGACCATGGCACCGCACCGCGTGACTTTGATCCCGGGTGATGGCACCGGGCCCGAGATCGTCGAGGCGACCAGGCGCGTCCTGGAGGCGACCGGGGTGCAGTTCGACTGGGACGTGCAGGAGGCGGGGATCGACGTCCTCGAGAAGTATGGGACCCCCCTTCCGGACCAGGTTCTGGAGTCCATCAGGCGCAACAAGGTGGCGCTGAAGGGGCCGATCACGACGCCTATCGGGAAGGGTTTCCGGAGCGTGAACGTGGCGCTGCGGAAGAGTCTGGGTCTGTACGCCTGCCTGAGGCCGTGCAAGAGCTACAGGGGGGTGCGGAGCCGGTACGACAACGTGGACCTGGTGGTGGTGCGGGAGAACATGGAGGACCTTTACGCCGGGGTGGAGTTCCAGAAGGGGACGGAGGGGGCGAAGAAGGTGATCGCCCTGGCGGAGGAGCTGGGCGCGGGAAAGATCTCCGAGGACTCGGGCATCAGCATCAAGTCCATCTCGGTGACGGGGACGCGGCGGATAGCGAAGTGGGCCTTCGACTACGCGAGGGCGCACCGTCGCCGGAAGGTGACGGCGGTGCACAAGGCGAACATCCTGAAGTTCAGCGACGGTCTGTTCCTGCAGGTGGCGTCGGAGGTGGCGAAGGAGTACCCGGACATCGAGTTCGACGATCGGATCGTGGACAACATGTGCATGCAGCTGGTGCAGAAGCCGGAGCTGTACGACGTGCTGGTGCTGCCGAACCTGTACGGGGACATCCTGTCCGACCTGTGCGCGGGTCTGGTGGGGGGTCTGGGCGTGGCGCCCGGCGGGAACTTCGGGGAGGGGGACGTGGCGATCTTCGAGCCGACACACGGGAGCGCGCCGAAGTACGCCGGGCTGAACAAGGTGAACCCTTCGGGCACCATCCTGTCGGGCATGCTGATGCTGCGGCACCTGGGAGAGAAGGCGGCGGGCGACCGGCTGGAGCGGGCCTTCGCGGCCGTCGTGGCCGAGGGGAAGGACGTAACCTACGACATGAAGCCCACGCCGGAGGATCCGACGGCGGTGGGGACTTCGCAGTTCGCCGACGCGATCATCCGGCGGATGAAAGAGCGGTGATCCAGCCGGAGCAGTAGAGACGCGACATGTCGCGTCTCTACTGGCAGCGGGAGGGCGACCGTGGGGCTGGCACGAGGGGGTGCCGGGCGTGGGCGAGCGCTCCTGGAGGGTTGGCGCTCGCAGTTCGATTTCGACGCGCCCGGGCTGGCCGTTCGGCAACGGTTGGAGCGGCTGGAGTACGCGGCGAGGCAGGCCGCCCAGCGGTGCAGCGACGACGGGTCGCTGCAGGAGCTGGAGTTCGTCCTGAGCGAGTGCCGCGAGCTGCTCGAGATGGGGTCGCTGGAGGGCAAGGCGGCCGAGCAGGCGAGGGTGCGGCAGAGGACGGAGCGGGTAAGGCGGGTGGTTCTGCACTACGAGGGGGAGCTCAGCCGGCTGAACCGGCGCTTCTGGTGGATACCCTGTTCCGTTGGGCTGGTGGTGATGGCGTGCTGTCTCGCGCAGTACGTGGTCGCCTTGTGAGGGGGCCGGCCGTTTGGTAGAATCTTAGGGGGCAGGCCGGATTGCCGGAAATGCCCTCGTGCCGACGTAGCTCAATTGGCAGAGCAGTGGTTTTGTAAACCACCGGTTGCGGGTTCGAGTCCCATCGTCGGCTCCAAAGAGAAGGGCTCCGAGTAAGTCTCGGAGCCCTTCTCTTTGTCTATCTCCCACTACTCCGCCACGATGGTTCTGACAGGTGTCATCCTGAGCGATAGCGAAGGATCTCCTCTCGCCACGGGGAGATGCTTCGCTGCGCTCAGCATGACAGTA
>JAJZQR010000375.1 GCA_021806765.1 Chloroflexota bacterium
ATGCCCCATCTGACGGAGGGGCTGGCCGGACGGGGCTACGGCAGGCAGGCGATCCAGAAGATCATGGGCGGCAACTTCCTGCGGGTCTTCCGCCAGGTCATGGGATAGAGTTGAGGATCGCCTCGCCCAGGGCCGGGCCGCGGCGGAGGAGCCACCCACTGTCGGCCGTCCGGGTCCCCAGGATCCCCCAGGCGATCCCCCTGGACGGATCGGCCCAGACGAGGCAGCCTGAGGCGCCTGAATGGCCGAACGACTCCAGGCTAATCACTGGCGGTGCCGGGGTCCAGTGGGGCGACTTCTGGCCCCGCAGCTCCGGTCCGAGGCCCCAGGGATTGGGGTTCCAGATCAGGGGTTTCGCGAAACCCCCTTCCAGGCCGTTCGTCTGGTTGCGCAGTGCCTCGGCCACGATCTCCGACCGCAGGAAGCCCGCCGGGGTCTCCAGGAAGCAGCGAGCCAGCGACAGGGCACCCTCCGGGGTGGTCAGCAGCCCGGCCCAGGGCAGGGCGAGCGACTGCCAGAAGCGAGAGTTGAAGGGCTCCAGGGGGGTCCCGGCGTGGGAGCTCCGCACGCCCCCCAGGGTGGCGGTGGGGCGCGGGGGCTCGCTGCCCAGGTAACCCTCGATCCCCAGGGGCTCCAGCACCAGGGAGCGGAGCGCGGTTGGGAAATCGCGGCCCGTCTTCAGCTCCACCACCACCGCCAGCAGACCGTAGCCGACGTTGCTGTACTGGACCCGGCTGAAGGAGGGCTGCTGCAGCGGCGTCCGGAGGCACGCCTCGGCCAGGGCGGGCCAGTCGAGCCCCGGCCGGTAGGGCGCACTCTCCTCCGAGAGGTCCATCGGGAGTCCCGCCGTGTGGCTGAGCAGGTGGCGCAAGGTGACGCCCGGATGGGCGGCGGAAACGGCCTCCGGGAGGTGCCGCGCCAGGGGATCGTCCAGATCCAGGGTCCCGGCATCGACCAGCCGCAGCACCGCCAGCGCCGTGGCCAGCTTGGTCACCGAGGCGACCGGGAAGAGACTCTCTCTCGTGAGGGGCCGGTCGGCGGCGTCGGTGCCGAGGACGAGCAGCTCCGCCGGGCGCCCCCGACGGGCCACCACGGCGGCTATCCCCTTCATCCGGGACGGCTGCAGCACGGCCTCCAACACCGGCCGTAGGGCAGGGGTGAACATGGTTGCCAAGACACTCACCTCGCGGACTGAGAATGGTGTTGGGGAAGTCACGGGCGGGGGTCATCCCCCCGCCCTGCGTCTCTGGATCGTTGTGCCGCCGCCACCATGCCGGCTCTCCTGGCCCGGATACTATTGCAGCCGGCGTTGGAACAGCAGACCCGCGCTGTGATGAGAGGCGGATACCAGCTCCCAACCGTTCAATCCTAGCTCAGCGACGATCTGCTGAAAAGACTCCCAGGCGTCGACCTCGCTCTTGTCCCGTTCCACGGCGACGTTCTGTACACCCATGGGCTTGTAGAAGGTCAACTGAGGGCGGTACCCGTCGGACCACCAGAGCTCGCAATATTCGTAATCAGCCATGCTGCACCTCGTACGTTCGATCGCAGGCGCGTGACCCTACATCCAAATAGACAAGTATCGTGCCGCAGCAGGCCGATAACGGGGGTGAAACCGCGGAGTTAAGGATTTCATCTCCGATGACGTGGCCGCCACCGGGAGGTAGGCCGTGGCTATCCCGCTGAGGGCAACGGCGTCGACCGCGAACTCCTTCCCGATGGAGGGAATGGCGACATAGCGGGGCTTCTACCACCACTCGGTTGACGCAGCCCTCTTCGATGGAGTATCACTACCCCTCGGCTCGGCCCTGGGCTACCTCTGGATGGCCAGCCGTTGATCGGAGGGATTGTTGGTGCGGATTCCAACCGTACAGCGCGAGACTGCGCTGATGCTGGGCGCCGGCTTTGCCGCCGGTCTGGTTGTCGCGGCCCTGGCGTTCTTCGCCGGCCACGCGCAATGAAGTTTCTCGAGTGGCACCCGACGGGCAGGTGACCCTGGATGAGCTGTTCGGGACGGTGTGGGTGCAGCTGCCGTCTGCCTTCGATTACGTTGCACCCAACCACAGGGGGTGGCGTGGGCGGCACGGGCAGCTCGCTCGGGGGGAGAAATGGACGGCCTGCATTTAGTCAGCCAGCGATCGGTGAGCCTTCCCGACGCAATGGCCGTGCTCGAAAACCTCGGTGCGCGCCTCGGCCCACGGCTGGATGGCTGCCGAGAGCGTGTCGAGCCTCCAGCAACGATAGCCTTGCGGGCTGGATGATGACGCGGGGAAAGCGCCAGTGAGGCATACCCCGACGAAGGGGTTGCGTGCGGTCTTCTCGATTTCCCCCAACAGAGCGTTGATCTCTTGAGCGGTCGTGAGTGTCGGTGACTAGTAGGCAGATGCTACTTCCGCTGCTAGCTCCGTGTCCCCCTCACGGTGGATCAGGTCGGGGGCTTCGCCCTTTTCAGCCTGGCTGTGGAAGACTAGTCGAGGTGAGTCCACGGAGTTGAGCGACGCCACAAGCCTGTCTCCGATCGACCCTTCCGACTGCTTCTGGATCGGGTCCATGTGTTCCCCCTTTCTGCCAGTGTTACATGGGAACTCCATCAGACGAGCTACGCGCCATCAAGCTCGCAGGACTCGGATAGTCCCTCCAGGAAATCGGGCTTCAGGTACTTCACTAGTGGTCCCACCTGTGTCAAGCGTTGTCGCAAGGCCGAGAAGGGGATGAACCTGCACATACGGTTCATTGGAGGGGATAACCGAGAGAAGGTTGGCCGGTTAACCTCGGTGATCACTTTGTCCCTACGATCGTCGGGGGCAACCAGGTAGAGAGGGATATTGAGATTGGGCTGCATAGCGATAAGGTCGGACATGCGGAGGAGACCCGAGTAGATGGTAGTAGTACTTTCGATTTCGAACGCCGCCGCGATCGCGTTTCCTCTCAGCCAGAGGACGTCTATCAACTCGACGGTCCGATTGGTGGCTTCATCGAACTGGAGAGGCAGCTCTTTCTTGAGCCGAGGCGTATCGGCAAACCGATAGTCTCCGGCTGACCGGCCTCGGTCGTTGCGCGCTACCCATACATCGAGTCCCATATCACTGCCGAGTTTCAAGAGCAATCCCTGCATCTCGGCATGCGCCGTCAGTTCTCGGGCTTCCTCAGCTGGCTCTTGGGGTGCGTCTTCGACTTCAGGGATCGTGACCGGCCCCATCTTGGCTATCAGTAGCTTATGGGTACGGTAGAGTTTGGTACGGTCAACCTCGCGAGACACCGGGTTCCTCAGCGCGTCCATGACAGCGGCCACCACGGCCTCACCGTCTGCTGGCTTCCACTTCTGTGGCGATCCCCGAAAGTGGCCAGTCCAGGCAATAGGGCTCTTCAGGTTCTGGAAGATCGAGAGCTGCGGCCTCAACTCTAGCACTGGAACGGCGGTCTCCGGGGCCAGCTGCGCCAGCACCTTGACTCCAACCCGGCAGGGGAAGGTTGTTGCGTTCCATATCGGGCTGTCATCCCGAAAGGGAGGCAAGACGACCTCCAATAGCCCCACCCATCGGGAGATGCCAGTCAGATAGCAGAGCAGGTAGTCGCCTGGTCTTATCTGTCGGACAATCGACCAGCGCCGCTCCGCGAAACCCGACACCTTGCCACCTGCAGCAAGGAACTCCTGCCAGGTGGTCCATGTGAACAGATCGAGCCAATAGCTGCGCGAATTCACTGAGGACCTCCATAACACCAGAGTCAGGACTTCCCCTGTTGATGTGCGGATGCCGATCATTGGGACCGCAACGATACCCTGATGATCGAAGTTGGAGATGCTGTTAGTGTAGCACGCCGCGTGCGAAGGGTATACGGGTGGGCGGACGCTGTAGGTTTGTCGCGAGTGACTGCGAGAAGCCTGTTGCTGCGGCGCGTATCAGCGGCCGAGTAGAACGCTTTGCCTTGGCATGTCCCTTCCCTGACGTTCCCCTTCCGTTTCCCCCACATCTGGCTAAGGCGTCGGAGTTGGCGGTCACAGAGGGCGTGAGGCGGGACCTGACATATCCACCGTTCAGCATCTGGCGGGGCATGCCAGCGTGCAGACCACTGCTGGCACGGCGAAGCAGCAGAGAGGGGTCCATCTACCGCAGGAATCCCGATGGGAAATGATGCGGGGCGGTACAGTTGGGCGGACAGAGGAAGGTGGTCTACGGCCACACGAGAAAGGAGGTGTCAGACAAGCTGCAGGATCTGCTGCGACAGGCGAAGACGAGCGGCAGCGTATCCACTCATCGGGCACCGGCCAACTGACGAACGGGCCGGTCGAGCTCGGCTTGTGCCTCAAGGTTACGGTGTATGGTGCAGAGCGGCTTGGTGGCGATATCAAACGTGTCGGCTGCCGCCTGACGTCACGATGGTCCCACCGACACCCCCGTCCAGCGGGTTGAGTGCTGGTGAGAAGGAGTCTAACGGCTTCAGCGCGGCGTAGTCGATTAGCCCTTCGCTGCACGCGAAATCTGCCTCCACGCCGTTCTCATAAGCGGGAAGAACGGGATTGATGCCAGCCACCATGGCAATTCCGAAGGTGTGCTGCTGCACTGGAATGCCTAACACGGGCTGCCCCACCTGACCGACCATCAGCACCCCACCGAGACCGCAATCCCCCAACTGGCGGAGAAGGCGGCGGGTTCTCTCCCTGCCCACACCAACCACCTCCCGGACATCGGCGGTGATGAGGCCAT
>JAJZQR010000376.1 GCA_021806765.1 Chloroflexota bacterium
TCGCGGCCAGCTTATGCTTCCACTCCCGATCCAGGAACGCCTCTCGTGAGACACCCTCCTCCCAGAAGAAGGGGTTGACGGCCAGGTTATGCTTCCCATCGCGGCCAAGATATGGGTTGAGTAACACGACAACTATACCGAGTCCCTGCAGACCTACCTGGAGTACACCGGCCAGGTGGACGCCGACGGGAAGAAGTTCAGCACCAACACCGACGCCGACGGCCGCTTCCACTCCAAGTGGCTGAACATGATGTACCCCCGGCTGTATCTGGCGAGGAATCTGCTCCGTGAGGACGGGGTCATCTTCATCAGCATCGACGACCACGAGCTCGACAATTTGCGCAAGGTCTGCAACGAGGTATTTGGAGAGGAGAACTTCATAGGTCTAGTCGTGTGGAGGGCACGCAATTTCGCTGACGCCCGACCCATGAGAGGGCTCTCGGTCGACCACGAGTACATTGCGGTATATGGGAAGAGTCTTGACGGACGCATGACGGGGAAACAGCGAGACGAAGGAAAGTACTCAAACCCAGATAACGACGCTCGTGGGCCTTGGACCAGTTGCAGTCTTCTTGGAAAGGCTACCAGGGAGCAGCGACCGAATCTCCACTACAATGTTGTCCATCCTCAGACTGGCGAGGTTTTCCCGGCGCCCCCTGAAACTGGCTGGATCTGCCGTCCGGAGACCTTTCGCAGGAAGATTGAGGAGGGCAGGATACTGTGGCCGAAGAAGCCCGGAGGCAGGCCAAGAGAGAAGGTGTTCCTTCTCGAGCTCCAGTCTGGAGTTCTGGGGTTTCCGAGCGTGCTGGACGGGGTTTTTACCAGCGACGGCACCCAGGAGATGCGCGAGCTCTTTAGCGATCAGGTCTTCCAGTTTCCAAAGCCGTCTCTACTGATCCGCGACCTGTTGACTCAGGGTATGGATGCGGACGGAGTAGTCCTCGACTTTTTCGCTGGTAGCGGGCCAACAGCCCACGCCGTCCTCGAACTGAACAAGCAGGACGGCGGCAACCGCAAGTTCATCCTGGTCCAGCTACCCGAACCCACCGGCCGCGACGACTACCCGACCATCGCCGACATTACCAAAGAGCGGGTCCGCCGCGTCATCCGGAAACTCAACGACGAGGACGCCGGCAGGCTCGACCTGGACGGGGCCGGCGAGCAGGATCGCGGCTTCCGGGTCTTCAAGCTGGCCGAGTCCAACTTCAAGCCCTGGAACGCCGAGGTCCCGCACGATGCAGAGGCCCTCGAAAGGCAGCTCGAACTGCACGTGGAGCACATCCGCGAGGACCGCACGGCAGACGACATCCTCTGCGAGATCCTGCTCAAGAGCGGCTTCCCCCTCACGACGCCGGTCGAGACGCTGACCCTGGCCGGCAAGACCGTCTACAGCGTTTCGGGCGGCGCGCTCTTCATCTGTCTGGAGAGGGAGCTGACGCTGGAGGTCATCCGCGCCATGGCGGAGAGAAAGCCGGAGCGGGTGGTCTGCCTGGACGAGGGCTTCGCCGGCAACGATCAGCTCAAGGCCAACGCGGTGCAGCTCTTCAAGACCAGGGGCGTCACCAGCTTCAAGACTGTGTAGTCACGCGGAGACGCGGAGGGCGCGGAGAGGTAGGGAGAAGCAGGATGACAGAGATCGATGATATTACCGGGGAGATTGTGGATGCGGCCTATAAGCTGCACACTCGGCTGGGGCCCGGTTTGTTGGAGTCGGTCTATGAAGTCGTGCTGGCGAAGGAATTGGAGAGACGTGGTCTGAAGGTGGAACGCCAGAAAAGCGTGCCATTCGAGTTTGACGGAATCTGGTTTGATGAGGGTCTGAGATTGGATCTGCTGGTCGAGGAGACCGTTGTCGTCGAGCTGAAATCGGTGGAGAATCTCGCGCCGGTCCATTCGAGACAGCTGCTGACCTATCTCCGCTTGCTCAATTTGTCGGTGGGGCTACTCATCAACTTCGGTGCCCCTACTTTGAAACAGGGCCTACATCGGATCGTCAGCAACTACAGGCCCTCCGCGTCTCCGCGTCTCCGCGTGAACCAGGAGGGCATGCAGCCATGAAGCTCCAGTTCGACCCCAACCAGCCCTTCCAGCTCGACGCCGTGGACGCGGTGGCCGACCTCTTCGAGGGCCAGCCCCGGGGCGCGCCGGAGTTCGCTGTGATCGACGTGGGTACAAGCACCGGCCTGTTCGCCGGCCAGGAGCAGACCGAGCTAGGCGCCGGCAACCGGCTGCTGCTTGCGGAGGATAAGCTGCTGGCGAACACCCGAGCGGTCCAGGCCCGCAACGACGTCGAGGTGGCCGACCCGGCGGCTCCGTTGGAGTCGTGGGAGCTGTTCGACGGTCCGGCCAACCGGGCGCGCCGCTGCCCCCACTTTTCGGTAGAGATGGAGACCGGCACCGGCAAGACCTACGTCTACCTGCGCACCATCTTCGAGCTGTCGCGGCGCTACGGTTTCCAGAAGTTCATCGTAGTGGTGCCCAGCGTGGCTATCCGAGAGGGCGTGCTGAAGAACATCGAGATCACCGCCGAGCACTTTCGGGCGCTCTACAACAACCTGTCCTTCGAGCACTTCGTCTACGACGCGCGGAAGGTCAACCGGCTGCGCCAGTTCGCGACCAGCAACACCCTGCAGATCCTGGTCATCAACATCGACGCCTTCCGCAAGAACTTCACCGGCACCGAGGCGGAGCAGAGGAGCAACGTCATCTACAAGGAGAGCGACAAGCTCTCCGGGCGGCAGCCCATCGAGTTCGTGCAGGCAGCGCGACCCATCGTCATCGTCGACGAGCCGCAGAGAGTGGACTCGACCGAAAAGGCCCAGGAGGCGATCAAGGCTCTCAACCCGCTCTGCACCCTGCGCTACTCCGCCACCCACCGCAACCCCTACAACCTGGTCTACCGCCTCGATCCGGTGCGCGCCTTCGAGCTGAAGCTGGTCAAGCAGATCGTGGTGGCCAGCGCCGTCGCCGAGGGCGCTGCCAACGACCCCTTCGTCCGCGTCGAGCAGATCGACTACAGGCCGAGCATCAGGGCCAGGCTGCGCATCCACGTGCAGACGGCCGAGGGGCCGAAGGAGAAGGCGGTCATCGTAAAGAACGGCGCCGACCTGTTTGCCCTCTCCAACGAGCGGGCGCACTACGCCCAGGGCTACTCGGTGGCCGAGATCAACGCCGAGCCCGGCAACGAGTTCATCCGCTTCAACAACGGCCGCACCCTGCGGCAGGGCGAGCAGCTGGGCGGGTTGGGCAATGAGGTGTGGCGCGCCCAGATCAAGCACACCGTCAAGCGGCACCTGGACAAGGAGCTGCAGCTGCGTTCCCGCGGCATCAAGGTGCTGAGTCTCTTTTTCGTAGATCGAGTGGCCAACTACCGCGACTACGACGGGGCCGGCCGGCCCGTGAAGGGGAAGTTCGCCGCGGCCTTCGAGGCCGAGTTGGCGGCCCTGTCCAGGGACGAGCGCTACCGGGATTTTGAATGGCTGGCGCAGCCGATGGACAGGCTCCACGACGGCTACTTCGCTCAGGATAAGAAGGGCGTACTCAAGGATACCCGCGGCGACACCCAGGCGGACGACGAAGTCTACAACCTGATCATGAAGGAGAAGGAGAGACTGCTCTCGCTCGACGAGCCGCTGCGCTTCATTTTCAGCCACTCGGCCCTGCGGGAGGGCTGGGACAATCCCAACGTCTTCCAGATCTGCACCCTCAACGAGACGAGGAGCGCGGTCAAGAAGCGGCAGGAGATCGGCCGCGGCCTGCGCCTCCCCGTCGATCAGAAGGGCGCTCGCGTGTTCGACGAATCGGTCAACAAGCTGTACGTCATGGCCAACGAGAGCTACGAGCAGTTCGCCAGGGCGCTGCAGAGCGAATACGAGGAGGATTGCGGCGTGACCTTCGGCAGGGTGCCTGTGACCGCTCTTGCCAGGCTCACGCGGGTCGTCGACGGCAGGGAGCAGCCCATCGGGCGCGAGGCGGCTGAGGAGATCCACACCTCGCTCGTTGTCCAGGGGATGCTGGATGCCGATGGGCGCATCCAGCCTGCCTTCGACCCCAGACGCCGGGACTTCAGGCTGGAGCTGCCGGAAGCGCGACGGGAGCTGGTACCGGCCGTGATCGATCTGCTGTCGTCCTATCAGATCGAGCGGCACATCCGCAGGGACCGAGATGAGGGGACAAACCGGCTCAACAAAGAGGTCAGGCTCAGCCCAGAATTCGAGGCGCTCTGGGATCGCATCAAGCCGAAGACCACCTATCGGGTGGAGTTCGAGACCGACAGGCTGGTCGACCGCTGTGTGGACGCGATCAGACGGATGGAGCGGATCGAGAAACCCCACGTCCTCGTGAGAGCGGGCCAACTCGGCGTCGAGAGGGGCGGGGTCACCACCACCGCTGTGAGCGTGGCCGAAGAGCAGGTGGAATACGGCAATCATCCCGTACCGGACCCGCTGACCTACCTCCAGAACGAGACCGAACTCACCCGCTCCACCCTCGTGCGGATCCTCAAGGCATCCGGCAGGTTGGAGGAGTTCTTCAACAACCCTCAGCGCTTCCTGGATGCCGTGGCGGCGATACTCAAACACGAGCTGCACCGGCTGCTGGTGGACGGCATCAAGTACGAGCGGATCGTAGGCGACGGACCGGAAGCGGAGTGGGAGATGCGCCTCTTCAAGAACGAGGAGATGATCAACTATCTGACGG
>JAJZQR010000051.1 GCA_021806765.1 Chloroflexota bacterium
GGGGGCGTAGCGTTCAGTCAGCAGCGTCATCCGAGCACGCTCCTCTCTCGACCAAGCGGCATCTGCGGGAGATCATCGGTGTTCAAGCATACAACCTTTTTGGTTTCGGCTTTGCCGAGTTAGGTGTAGGCGTCCTGGATCCAGTAGAGCTGCCCGTCGGCCACCACCAGGTAGGGGTCCTTGTCCAGCATCAGGAAGGGAGCGATTATCTGCACCCGCTGCTGGATATTCCGGAAGTACAGGACCCGGCTCTCGGGGTTCAGGTAGCCGCTGAAGAGGATGTTCCCGTCCCGGAAGTACCAGGCGTAGGCGAGCTTCTTGAGCACGGAATCCAGTTGCACTCCTCCCTCGCCCTGGTAGCTCCCGTACACGTTCTCGTCCCCCTTGGCGTAGTCGAACTCCTGTGCCGTGGTCTTCACGATCACGTACCCGGCGTCTTTCTCTCCATAGTAGATCTGGGGCTTGTCGATCTTGATCTCACCCTGTGGCGGGAGGTCTTTCACCAGCAGGTTGGGCAGTCCCTCGCCCACGATCTCGTTCACCGGGCTCATGGCCAGGCCGTATCCGTGGGTGAACTGGAGCCGCCTGGTGACCCAGTTCTGGGCCTGGGAGGCCAGCTTCTCGGGGGAGAGCTCCCGGGCGGCCAGCACCACCTGGCGGTAGCGACTCCCCAGGTTGTACCGGTCGACGTCCACGTCGTTGAAGTCGTAGTAGAGCCGAATGGCCTGGATCTGGTTGTAGGTATCCTTCAGAGGGCGGACATCCCATAGGCGGATGTTGTTGATGGTGTCGGGGTTGCCGTTGACCTCCTCGGTGGTCACCGCGTCCTCGGCCCTGAAGTCCTGCTCCTGGACCCGATCGAGTCCGAAAGCCTGGCGGGTCATCTTGATGGTGGACTGGATGTAGGGCCTCTCCTTCTCCAGTTGGCTCGGCTCCACCACCAGCTTCTGCACCACGGCCGGGTAGACGCCGCCGAGCACGACGGCCGCCACGAGCCACAGGCCGACCCCCCAAAGAGGGAGCGCGAAACCCCGCCGGAAGCCGCTCACCAGGAAGAGGAGCGCGGTCACGCCCACGATCCCCGGCATCGCCCACAGGGCGGTCTGCCGGGCGGTGGCATCCGTGTATCCGGCGCCGAAGGCCACCCCTCCCGTGGAGTAGACCAGGTCGAAGATCTGGATCCTGTAGGAGGCTGCCATCGCCAGCGCGGCAGCCGCGGCAAGCACCATCACGTGGATCTTGGCGGCCCGGTGGGCCGCGAACACCCCCGGGTCGATGCCGAGGGCCCCCTCGTAGACGCTGATCATGTACACGGCGGCAGTGAGAAGGAGAATGAGCAATAGCGCCCAGAAGACCCAGCCCTGCAGAAAGCGGTAGAAGGGGAGGGTGAAGAGGTAGAAGCCGACGTCCTGGTTGAACAGCGGATCGGCGATGCCAAAGCCTCTGGCGTTCAGGAACTTCAGGGCGGTCTCCCACTGCCCGATCGACGAAAAGCCCATCACCACGCTCAGGCCGAGCGCCACGACGAAGCCGATCGTGGCAACCCATCGCCGTGGCACGTCGAGCCCGAGTTGGACTATGTAGGCCACTCCGCTCTCCTCGCGGATGGAGACGGTCCGCTGTTTGCTCATGATCGACAGGGCCAGCAGCAGGCTCGCCAGCGCCGGGATGAGGAAGGCCACGAACCCCGCGAGGAAGGCGATGGTCTTGGCCTGAAACACCGTGATGAAGACGCTCTGGAACCCCAGGCTGCCGAACCAGAGCCAGTCGGTGAAGAAGCCGACCGCCCCGATGGCCAGATCGCCGACGAGGAAGACGACCGCCAGGATCACTATCAGGATCATCTGTCGCTGAAGAGACTGACCTTCAGGCACGGGGGACCTCCTATTGGTATCGGACCGACAAGTGTGGGCAGAAGCAGCATAACACGTTGACGGACGGGCGGCGGCCAAGTACTCAGCAAGTTCCAAGGGTGGCCTCAGCAGACTCTCAGCGTACCCCGGCCCGGCCCCGCATGAGCCCACGGCTCTCCGACACCCGCGACGGGGGGCCTCTCGACTGAGAGGATTACGCGGAGCCCGTCGGTGCGTCCCCTAACCCCCAAGACTCAGCAACTTCTAATCCCCGTCTCAGGTGGTTCTCACGGTCATGTGCTACACTCGCTGTTGCAAATGCGAACCTTTCGCAACTTCTCTCATCTGGCCGCTCCTGCCTGGAAGTGCTGGCCATGCACAGGGGCGATGCTATTCTTGATCCGCCCTGGGAGGTAAGAGTCGATGGCGACGGCTTTGGTCTTGACGTTCCGCGAAGCCGTGGAAGCAGCACTGATCATCGGCATCCTGATGTCGCTGGTCAAGAAGACGGCCCACTCCGGGCGGGGCGCAACCTTAGTCTGCGGGGGTGCGGTCGCCGCCGTGCTGGTGAGCCTGGGGGTGGCCCAAAGCCTGGGGGAGGCCTACCGGGCCTTTGGCTCCTCTGTGGAGGGGATCGCCGGCGTTCTGGCCGTGGCCCTCTTGAGCTACATGGTCTTTTGGATGGGGGAACAGGCGCGGGACCTGCAGCGCCGCCTGAAGGAAAGGGCCACTGCGATCCTTTCCAGGGGGCAGTGGTGGGCGCTGGCCCTGCTGGCCTTCTTCTCGGTGCTGCGCGAAGGTATCGAAACGGTCATCTTCCTGCTCTCCGCCACCGAGGCAACGCCATCCAGCCAGGTGGTGACGGGCGCGGCTGCCGGCGTCCTGGCAGCCGCGCTCCTTGCCCTACTGCTCTTCCGGGGGCTGGCGCATGTGGACCTGAAGCGCTTCTTCTCCTGGACGGCCTACCTCCTGATCGTCTTCGGCGCCGGGATCCTGGGCAAAGCCACGGCTGCCCTGCAGGCAGCCGGCTGGCTGCCGGGCACTATCGCCGCCTGGGACAGCTCCTGGCTGCTGAGCGAGAGCTCCCCGGCTGGGGCCCTCTTGAGCGGGTTGGTCGGCTACGCTGCCAGCCCGACCCTGCTGCAGCTCTACGTGTACCTCGGCTACCTGCTGGCGGCGCTAACAATCTTCAGCTTTGAGAGGAGGCCGGAGCGCGCCTCGGTGCTCGAATACGCCGACCCCTTCCAGCCGTTGGGCCACGACTACACCCATCCTCTGTACCGCTTGCTTCGAGGACGCTGGATGCCTAGGCTACCCATGCTCCTCTTGACCCTGGTCTTCGTGGCCCTGATGGCCGTGGGCTTCTGGAGCATCCCGGTGGGTCCCTTCACGGGCCAGGGCGAGCTTCGCCTGGGGCCGTTTGCCGGCAAGGCGGACAACAACCTCTTCATCTTTCTGGTTTGGGTGATCTGGCTGCCCCTCATCTCAATTTCCGCGGCCCTCGTCGGCCGTTTCTGGTGTGGCAACCTCTGCCCGCTACGCCTCCTGACGGAGAGCGCGGCCAGGCTGGGAGAGCGGCTGCGGGGCCGTGCTTCGCCCGCCGCCCCCTACATGCGGGCGGGGTGGATCCTTCCGACCAGCTTCATCCTGGTCACGGTCCTGGTCCGCGTCTACGACTTCCAGAGCCGTGCCCGGGATGGTGTCTACCTCTTCCTGGCCATCACGGTGCTGGCTCTGGTGGTGGGCCTATTCTTTCGGCTTGGAACTTGGTGCAGGTACGTCTGCCCCATCGGGGGATGGCTGGCCCGCATCGCGCGCTTGAGTATCCTGGGGGTGCGGCCCCGTTCGACGGCCTGTGCCATCTGCTCGAGCCGTCCCTGTCTGCGGGGCAACCAGGTGAAGAGCCCCGCGACGCGGGCCGATCGCTGCCCCGTATTCCTGGCCCCCAACCGCCTGGAATCGAGCCAGCACTGTCTGCAATGCTGGAACTGCGTCAAGAACTGCCCCGAGGAGCTGAGCAGCATGCGGCTGGGATTCCGATTCCCCGGAGCGGAGCTCTTCAAACCCTACGCCCCGGACCTTGGAGAGGCCGTCTACATCACTGCCCTGCTGGGCATGTACGTGGCGGTCACCCTGCAAGGCCTCCTCTGGCCCGACCTACCCTTCCTGGTCACCCTGGCGGTGCTGATGGGCCTCCCTGCCCTCGGCTATCTAGCCCTGGCCTTCCTGGTCTCCAAGTTGGCCGGGATCCCCTGGCGCGAAGTGCTCACCACCGTGGGCTACAGCTTCTTGCCGATGGAGTTCGCTACGGCCGTCATCGTCATGGGAGACGACTCCCTCGAGTTCTTCAACATCCTCGTGCCCGCAGCGGCCGTCCTGCTAGGTCTTGGCTTCAGCTGGAGCGTCGCCCTGGGCGCCTCCATCCTGCTCCATCGCGCTCCCGACAAACGGCGTGCGATGGCGGGCTACTTGCCGGTGGCCCTGTCCCTCTTCCTCCTGCTGCTCTTCTGGGCGGTCCGCTTCCTCTCCGGCGAGGTGATCGATCTCACCTGATCCTCCGGAGTGCCGCCCTGTTTGAGCAACGAGCCCATCTCATGGCGCCTCCACCATCTGCACCCGGTAGGTAGATGACACCGTCCAATCATTGGCGGTGCTGGACGGCTACTTAAGCGGAGGGCGAGCCAGCAGTCCGCCGTTCATCACCAGCGTCTTCAGCAGCAGCGCCAGGTTGGGCGGCAACTGCAGGTGGCGGCGGCGGACGATGGCCAGCGACTCCGCGATCAGGGTGCCGACCGAGACCTCGCACAGGGGGCGGCCGTAGTAGTGCGAGACCAGGTACTCCAGGTCCCGACGCAGGAGGTCCCGATCCATTCGCCGCCGCACCACACCCAGGTCCACCAGCGCGTCCACTAGCCGCTCGGCGTCCTGGCTTGTCACCGCCAGCAGCAGCCTCTGCAGTTGCTCCCGGGTGCGCTCGCCGACGGTTCCGACGGTGATTGGCTCCCGGCCAGAGACTGCAGCAGTAGTCTGAATCGTACCTGTGGAGGCACTGAGCAAGCGCTGAGTTTGGAGCCGCCGAGCAGCCCACACGTGATAGTATCAATGACAGCCAGCCCTCTATGGTACGATTCGTATCGGCGGAGGGACCAACGGGCATCCAGGTCGAAGGCAGCACGCATCGAGGAAGGGAAGGGGGCACCCATGCAGCGCATCCTCGTCATCGACGACGACCCGGCCGTGACCAGCGTTCTCAAGCGCGGCCTGTCCTACGAGGGGTTTGCGGTGGACACCGCCGGATCTGGTGCCGAGGGCCTGGACATCGCGCGGGAGCGCCACCCGGATCTGGTGATCCTCGACATCATGATGCCTGACCTCGATGGCCTGGAGGTGCTGCAGCGGCTGCAGGCAGCGGATCCGCAGCTTCCGGTCCTCTTCCTGACTGCCAAGGATGCCCCTACAGACCAGATCCGGGGGCTCGAGCTGGGGGCCGACGACTACGTGGTCAAGCCCTTCACCTTTGGGGTGCTGCTGGCCCGGGTCCACGCTCTGCTGCGCCGGCACGAGGCCGATAGGCCGTCGGTGCTGCGGTTCGGCGACCTCAGCCTGGACACCGGTGCCAGACAGGCGCGGCGAGGGACTCGCGAGATCGATCTCACCAAGACCGAGTACGACCTCCTTTACGAGTTTATGCGGCAGCCCCGTCGCGTCTTGACCAGGGAGATCCTGATGGACCACGTCTGGGGTTACGAGTTCGAGGGGAACACCAACGTGCTCGAGGTGTACGTGAGGCAGCTCCGGCAGAAGCTGGAGGCGGCGGGGGAGCCTCGGCTGATCCAGACGGTCCGGGGCGTCGGGTACGTGCTGAGGGAGGAGGAGTAGCCGGTGTCGCTGCGCTTGCGGCTGGCCCTCTGGTCCGGCGGGCTGATCGGTTTGGCGATGCTGCTGGTAGGGTTGCTGGCCTACGCCGTACACGGCCGAAACCTCTATGCCGACGTCGATCTCACGCTGAGAACCGCCGCCGAGCACGCGGCCGAGGAGTACGCCAGGGATCCAGCCTCGGGGCGGATCACGGCTGCATCGCCGGACATCGCGGTCCGCGCGTACGGCCCAGCGGGGGAGGTAGTCGTGTCCTCGCCGAACGCCGCGTCGGCGCCAACCACAGATCCTGGTCGCGGGCTGTCATCGTCCGAGCCATTGTTCGATCCTATAGTCGCCCTCGCGCCCCCATTCACGCCCGTGGACGCCGGCCCCGGCACCTTCGGTCTGGCGAAGGGCCCCGATGGCACCCGCTGGCGGCTCTACCTGCTGCCCATTGACGGTTCGGGGGTGTCCTACTTCCTGGCCGGGGTGCCCCTCGATCGGATCGACGCCTTCATCCGATCTTTCCGCTGGCTCGTGGGGATCCTGGCGGCCGCGGGCGCCGTGGTGACGATCGTGGCCAGTTGGCTCGTCGCGGATCGGTCTCTCCGGCCCGTCGGGGCGCTAACGAAGACCGCCGCCGCCATCGCTCATTCCCGCCGGCTGAGCCAGCGGGTGCCGACCGGTATCCCTCGCGACGAGCTGGGTCGGCTGGCCGCCACCTTCAACGAGATGCTGGCCAGTCTGGAGCACGCCTACCTGGCTCAACAACGCTTCGTCGCCGACGCCTCCCACGAGCTACGGGCGCCCCTGACCGCCATCCAGGCCAATCTGGAGCTGCTGAAGCGCCGGCCCAATATGTCGGAGGCAGAGCGCGAGGAGGCGGTGGAGGAGGCCGGCCGCGAGGCGCAGCGGCTCACCCGACTGGTGGCCGACCTACTGGCCCTGGCCCGTGCCGATGCCGGCGTGCCCCTCCGTCGCCAGACCGTGGAGCTGGATCGGGTGCTCCTGGACGCCCTTGCCGAGGCGCGCCACTTGGCGCGGGGCCATAAAATCGAGGTCGAGGGGCTGGATCCGACGTCGATCCAGGGCGACCCGGATCGTTTGAAGCAGCTTCTCCTCGTTCTGCTCGACAACGCGCTGAAGTATACCCCCTCAGGGGGACTGGTTGCGCTGACGCTGCGCCGAAGCGGCGCCACGGCGGAGATCGTCGTCCGCGACAGCGGCGTTGGCATAGCTGCCGATGAGCTTCCACACGTCTTCGATCGCTTCTACCGGGCCGACCCTGCCCGCGCCCGAGACCCTGGTGGAACCGGCCTCGGCCTTCCCATCGCGCGGTGGATCGCGGAGCAGCACCGCGGCGACGTGACCCTGGCCAGCGAGCCCGGACGGGGGACCACGGCCACGGTTCAACTACCCATCGCGTGATCTCTCACCCTCCCCTCAGCCTCGACTCAGGCAGGACTCAGGAACCGATGCGACCATTGTCATCGTAGTGAGCGATGGCAACCGGGGTAGAGCCGGCAAGGAGACGATCTGGCCAAGGAAGGCGGGGCCGAATCCCTGGAAAGGTGTGACGATGAAGACCGAACGGGTGACCCTGGCGATCTACGGTCTGGGCTGCGGGGGCGGGGGCGCTCTCACCGTCGAGCGTGCCCTGGCACGTCTGAAGGGGATGGTGAACGCCTACGTCAACCCGGCAACGGAGACCGCATACCTGGAGTACGACCCGTCTGTTCTCCGTGCACCGGATCTCGTGAAGGCGGTTGAGGGGGTCGGGTTCGAAGCGGGTGAACTGACCCGCCGGTGACGGCGAACGGGGGCGTCGCCGATGCGCCTCGACCACCGGCTTCGTCCTGGCTTGTGGCCCGCGCAACTGTGAACCGACGACTTCTGAGGAGTTGAGATGAATCACGACCAGAGGGGCCCGGCCCCTAACAACCGGAACAACCGGGTCAACTCGCGACTCTTGCTGATCGTGTTCGTGATTTGGATGGGCGCGATGTTGCTCCTGTATCGGCCTGCCCAGACGCCCCAGGAGCCCGCCGTGGACCTCAGCCAGGTGGCCGCCGAGGTGCGCGCGGGCCAGGTCCAGAAGATCACTGTGGAAGGGGACACGCTGCACGTAAAGCGCACCGACGGCACGGAGCTGCTTGCGCTCAAGGAGTCTCTCGTTTCCACGCCCGACGTGCTTGCAAGGCTGGGCGTGGACCCTGAGGCAATGAGCAAGGTGGCCTTCGAGGTCAAGGGACCCTCGGCCTCGCGAACATGGATCAGCCTTCTGACCTCGCTCCTCCCCATGGTGCTCTTTATGGGGTTCATCCTGTACTTGAGCCGCAAGCAACAGGTAGGTATGGGCCAGGTCATGTCCTTCGCCAAGAGCAGGGCCAGGGCGGTAGCGGAGCGTAAACCCGCCGTCACCTTCGCCGACGTGGCAGGGGAGGAGGAGGCGAAACTGGAGTTGCAGGAGGTGGTAGAGTTCCTGAAGGCACCGGAACAGTTCGACCAAATCGGTGCCCGCATCCCCAAGGGGGTGCTGCTGGTTGGACCTCCAGGGACCGGAAAGACGCTGCTGGCCCGGGCAGTGGCGGGCGAGGCGGGAGTGGTCTTTCTCCACCTCTCCGGCTCGGAGTTCGTGGAGATGTTTGTGGGTGTGGGGGCCGCCCGGGTTCGAGACCTGTTCGCTCAGGCCAAGAAAGCTGCCCCTTGCATCGTCTTCGTGGACGAGATCGACGCCATCGGCCGACACAGGGGCGCCGGGCTGGGGGGCGGGAACGACGAGCGCGAGCAAACCCTCAACCAGATCTTGGTGGAGATGGATGGGTTCGAGCCGAACGCGGGGGTGGTGGTGCTGGCGGCGACTAACCGCCCCGACGTCTTGGACCCGGCTCTGTTACGGCCGGGCCGCTTTGACCGCCAGGTGGTGGTGGACCTTCCCGACCTACAGGGACGCATCGCCATCCTGAAGGTGCACGCGCGCGGCAAGCCATTGGCCAATGACGTGAACCTGGAAAGCATCGCTCGCCAGACCCCGGGCTTCTCCGGGGCTGACCTGGCCAATCTCCTCAACGAGGGGGCCCTCCTGGCCGCCCGACGGAAGTCGCGGCAGATCAGCATGACCGACATCGAGACGGCCACCGAAAGGGTGACCCTGGGGCCGGAGCGGCGAGGCCGAATTGTAACGGACCAGGAGAAGACCGTCACCGCGTACCACGAAGGCGGCCATGCCGTAGTGGCGCGCATGTTGCCCCACGCCGATCCCGTCCACAAGATCACCATCGTGGGGCGGGGCAGGGCAGGGGGCTACACCCAGCTCCTGCCCGCCGAAGAACGGCATCTATGGTCCAAGTCCCGGTTCCTGGATGCCCTGGTCTGGATTCTGGCCGGGCAGGCCGCCGAGGAGTTGGTGTTCGGTGAGGCGACTACTGGTGCCTCTAACGATCTCGAGCGGGCCACCGGCATAGCGCGGGACATGGTGACCCGCTACGGGATGAGCGAGGTGCTAGGTCCTCTGGCATTGGGCCGGCGGGAAGGGCTCATCTTCCTGGGCAAGGACATGACGGAGCGGCAGGAGTACAGCGAGGAGACGGCCCGACAAATCGACCACGAGGTGCGTCGCCTGGTCGAGGAGGCTAAGGTGAGGGCCAGGGAGATCCTCACCGAGACGCGGGCCGTCCTGGACAGGGTGGCCAAGGCCCTTATAGAGAGGGAGACGCTGGACAGCGCCGAGTTCGAGGGGCTGGTGCTGGGCGAGACTTTGGACGAGAAGCCAGACCTGCCGCGAGTGGTGCCAGCGCCTAAAGTGCCGGTGCCGGCGATGGGGGCGTCGACCGACCAGTAGCGGGATGCCCTGACGGATTCGCGGGCTACCTCGTCGGCGCGGGCATGTTGCGCTTCGGTTCCTGAACCATGCTGGTTGCCCGGATCACACAGCATCGGGTCCGTGTGCGGGACCCGCAGGGAAACTCGGGAGCGAGCCATGGACAACGAGCTAACGACCACTAATGCCGGCAACCTTACGGGATCGCGCGGACGCGTCCTTGTGGTAGAGGACGATCACTACCTGTGTTGCCTTCTAGGTGAGCGCCTCGAGTTGGCTGGCTATCAGACCGTCCTGTCGAACAACGGATTGGAGGGATTGCGTGCCCTTGAGGAGAAGCAGCCGGACCTGGCAATCATCGACCTGAACATGCCGGTGATGTCCGGCTTCCGGCTGCTCCGCTTACTCCGAGGCAGGCGGAGTCCAGACCAGCCGAGGGTGCCTGTGATAGTTATTTCGGGCGACGACCCGCAGGAGATCATGGACCTCGTGGTCGAGACGAAGCCGGACGATTATCTGCAGAAACCCTTCGCGGCCGAGCAGTTGCTGGAAAAGGTCGGCCTACTGATGGCTCGTATTTCGGCCTGACCCGCGCTCTCCGCGCCTGAGCTGTTCCGCTTCCGCCCAGGTCGTGGCGATCCCGAGCCGGCCCTGTCGTACTTCTCATCCGATGTTCAGGTGTGCTTTAGCCAGGACTCAGGAATCCGAGGGACAATAACCACCAGGAAGAAGATGTCGGGGATTAGAAAGTAAGGCGAGCCGGGGCCAGGAGGGGGAGGACCCAGAGGGGGGGACCAGGTAGTTGGTGCTGGCAGTCGAGGCGTGAGCAGGAAGCAACAGAGGAAGCCGGGCAAGGGGCGGCAAGCCCTGCCACACCGCGCGGACAGGTGGTGGGTGCGGCCGGCCATCGTCGTTGGAGTGCTGGTGGCGCTGCTCAGCCTTGCCGGCTTTCTTATCCGCCCCTCAGAGCCCTCGGCGCAGGGGGCAGCGGGGGCGAAGGTTGGCGAGGCGCACACCTTCTACGGTGCGACTTGACACGACTGCCCGCCCTTCGTCGAAGGGAAACTGCAGCCAGCTCTGAACAGCCAGGGGTGGGGGAAAGTCATCTTCCACGACTTCGCCGACCCAAAGGGGGTGCAGCTTCTCAACACGATCGCTGACGCGGCTGGCCTGCCGAAGAACGCCAACAGCTTCATGTTCACCTTCCTCCAGCGGCAAGATTCGGTGGTCGTCCTCATGGGGCATCCTCCGCGCTCTGTGATCGACCAGGCACTTCAGGCGCAAGGGCTGCCAAAGCTGCTGGTGATTGAGCAGCCCGAGATGCACGACGAGAACCCAGGGACCTACAACCTGCGGCTGGCGGGGGGCGAGGTGAGGCGGTTCGACGCTCGCACGCCCCTCGAGCAGGCGCTGCGCCAGGTCGGAGCGATCAAGGGCGACCAGGCCAGCGTCCCCGCCGAGGTGTCCTCCTTCCTCTTACCCACGGTGGTCCTGGCCGGTCTAGCCGACGGCATCAACCCCTGCGCCTTTGCAGTGATGGCCTTCTTCACCGCCCTGCTCTTCGCTTTGCGCCGCTCCCGCTTGCACATCCTGCAAATGGGGTCCCTCTACATCGTGGGGATGTATGTCACCTACTTCGCCCTGGGCCTGGGTTTGCTGCAGGTGCTGACCGCGCTGGGCCAGCCCCATTTCATCACTCAGGTGGGAGGGGCGCTCGCCATAGCCTTTGGCCTTCTCCAGATCAAGGAAGGTCTGTTCCCCGGACTGCCTCTTCACCTCACCGTGCCGAAGCCCGGCTGGGAGTTGATCCAGGCCTGGGCCAGGCGGACCAATCAGCCGGGGGCGGCCGTCCTCGGTGGGCTGGTCGGCCTGTGCACCCTTCCCTGCTCGGGCGGCGTCTACGTTGCCGTCCTCGGCCTCTTGAGTGCCCGAGCCAGCTACACCGGCGGGTTGGGCTATCTGGCCATCTACAACGCGGCCTTCGTGCTGCCCCTGGTGGCCATCCTGCTCGCGATAGGAAACCGGCGTGCGTCCCTGGCTCTCGCTGGCTGGGAGAGGACGAACACGGTCGGCATGCACCTGTTCGCGGGCGCGGTGATGGTCACCCTTGGGGCCTTCATGCTCGGCCATCTATCCTGATCGGTGTGAATAGGGGACCCGCAAGGGTGGCCCCCGGTGCCGACTAGCCCCTTTCCACTGCGGTGGTGTCAGGATTGCTGGCGGCGGCGGTACAGACAAGCGCCGCTTCGCCTGGGTCGGTTCTCGCAGGCGACCGGTGAGGCTGAGGGCGTTGCCAGCGCTCCTCGATCCGGAGGAGCTTCCACACACCATAGGACACGGCCCAGGTGATGACGAAGAGCGCGACGATGAAGTAGCCTACGACGCCGAAGTCGAGGGAGGCGACGAAATCCCAGAAAGGGCCGGACAGGTCGAGACGGGCCCGCGCGATGCCGAGCAGCTCGGCGCTGCCGACCAGCAGTGCCACCAGGATGGATAAGCTGGTCACGGTGAGGTTGTAGTAGATCTTGCGAACGGGGCCGGCAAAGGCCCACGCGTAAGCCTTGTTCATGAAGGCCCCATCGGCCGTGTCCATCACGGACATCCCGGCTGCGAAGATGATCGGGAGGCATAGGATCGCATAGAAGGGCAGACCGTCCGACTCGGCACCCGCCGCCAGGGCGAGCAGCGCCACCTGGCTGGCGGTGTCGAAACCAAGTCCAAAGAGGAACCCCAGAGGGAACATCTGCCAGCTACTGCCGACGGTCCGCGAGATGCGGCCGAAGAAACGGCTCATGAAACTCTGGGCATCGAGCCGCGCCTGAAGCGTTTCTTCGCTGTACTTCCCCGCGCGCAGGTCTCGCAGAACCCGAAAGACGTCGACGAGAATCACCATGTTGAGCGCCGCTATGAAGTACAGGAAGAGAGCGGAGGCGCCGGTTCCGAGGAACCCCCCGAGGTCCTTCAGGGTCGAGCTCTCGCCGGCCAGACGGCCGGCCACCTGCTGGGCGAAGGCGATGGCGAGGGCGAGGCCGAGAACCGTGGTGGAATGGCCCAGGGAGAAGAAGAAGCCCACGCCCAGGGGCCGCTTCCCCTCGGCCATCAGCTTTCGAGTGGTGTTATCGATCGCAGAGATGTGATCGGCATCGAAGGCGTGGCGCAGCCCCAACAGGTAGGCGGTGAAGCCCACCCCGATCCCCAGCGCCGACGGATACTTGGGCGCGACCAGGAACACCAGCGTGCCCCAGCCCACAATGTGCAACAGCGCTACAACCGCGAAGAACGCGCCGAGCCGCCGCAGCTCCTCTCCGGCGAAGGACCCACCGGCACCATCCCGACGTTCAATTGCTCTGTCCATCCCCACTACTCCTCTCGCTCTGTCAGCAGGTACCTCGGCTCCTACGAGCCCGTTACCGGCACGGGTACAGGCTTCGGCGACATCGCGCTCCTAGCTCGCAGGCCTTCAGGCGGCCGTGGCCCGCCACTCGTGTGGACGATCGACTTGGGAAGAGCAAAGAGCCCGTGCTCGAGGAGATGAGCGGAGGAGAACCCCCTCACCCAAACAGAAACCCCCTGCCTACAGGAGGGCAAGGGGTACAATGTCTTCGGCCAATACCTACTCCCCTCTCTCGGAGGCGCACGTAGCCCGGCAATGGCAGGCGTCCTGACTTATCAGCCGCTAGATCACGACTGCATCACAGTTGCGGGACAGTGCCGGCTTCTCACCGGCTTCGCTCTTAGCCCCTGACGGGGCACCACTGCCGCTTCCTGTTCGATTGTGGCGTTATTGTGACCCACCCGGGGTGTACAAGTCAAGGTGGTTGTACTTCAGAACGCCTACTGCCTGTCTACTACTCCTGCTCCCCACCTATGCTCCAGATGCCGAACCCTGAAGTACGCGGCGGCAACGATCCAGGCCAACACGAAGGCTCCCACGATGAGAAAACCGATGTCGGCGAGGTTGAGGCTCGAGATGGCGTCGAAGATGCTTCCTTTCAAATCCAGGAGCCTGATGAGCAGTTGGAGCAACTCTACACCACCGAGGGCCAGGGCGACGAAGACCGACATGGCGGTCACGGTCAAGTTGTAGAAGAGCTTACGAACCGGGTGGGAAAAAGCCCACGAATACGCCTTCGCCATGAAGACCCCGTCGGCGGTATCCATCAGCGACATCCCGGCCGCGAAGATAACTGGGAGCGAAACCACGGTGAGGAAGGGCAATCCCTGGACTGCAGCGCCGGCGGAGATCGCGAGCAAGGCGACCTCGGTGGCCGTATCGAAGCCGAGGCCGAAGAGAAAACCGACCGGGTACATCTGCCAGCTAGCGGTGATCAGCCTGAAAAGCCTGCCGAAGAGGCGGGTCAGAGCACCACCGGAGGTCAGCTGTTCTTCCAGACCCTCCCCGTCGAGTTGACCGCGCCTCATCCGGTGATAGGTCGTCATCATGTCCGCCAGGAGCACCAGGTTCACGATCCCGATCACCATCAGGAAGGCGCCGGAAACGCCGGTTCCGATGAGCCCTCCGAGGCTCTTGAGCGGCGCGTTCTCATCGACGACGCCCCCGACGACCCACTGGGCGGCGAACCCCAGGCCGAGCGCGATCAGAAACACCACCGTCGAGTGGCCCAGGGAGAAGAAGAAGCCGACTCCCATCGGCTTCCTGCCCTGACCAAGTAGTTTTCGGGTCGTGTTGTCGATGGCCGAGATATGGTCCGCGTCGAAGGCGTGGCGGAGACCAAAGCTGTAGGCAAGCCCGCCCAGGCCAAGCAACGCTGAGTACCCGGCTGACTCCGAGAGAAGAAGTCCCCAGCCTGCCAGATGGAGAAGGGCGATGGCAGCGAAAAAGACGCCCAGGCGGAACCTTTCGCCCCGGTCGAGGTTCCTACAGATCCACTGAAAGATCACCACACGGCCCTTACGAGGAAATTGCAACCGAGTTGCAGGATAGGCTCATCATACAGGGCTGCCCCCCGGATTCGCAACTTGGTGGATTATTAGCCCAGTTCGACCGGTACCCTGCACTTTGCAACTTTGACGTGGGCTGACTTCGGGGGCGCCCCGGGGGACCGAAGAGGAGGTCGGCCTCACGGCTCGCGTGGCAGCGCAAGTTACTCAGCGCATGCTCAGGTTTGCCTCAGGAAGCCCTCAGACTGTTGCGCAAGAGTGTGGAGCGTAAAGGTTGGGCGCACCAAGAGCCCTTGCCCGGAGGAACGCATGACGACTGTGAATGTGAAACCGCTTCAGAGTACGGTCCGAGATCCGGTGTGCGGGATGGACATCGAGGCGAAGAGCGCTCATGCCACCCGCCACCTGAAGGGGGTGGACGTATACCTCTGCTCGGCGGCGTGCGCGGAGAAGTTCGACGCCGCTCCGGAGAAGTACCTGCCGACGACGCCAGCGAGCGACAGGGCAGATACATCCGTCGGGGTGCCCTCGGCCACGACGGGGGTGTCGGACAGGATCATCGGGCCGGTGAGCATCGAACTGCCCATCGCCGGCATCGGCCGCTCGGGCGGCCCTGCACTGGAGCAGGCGCTGCTCGGGGTGCCCGGCGTGCTCAACGCGAAGCTGAACCCCAGAAGCAGGCGAGCCCGCGTCGAGTACGATCCGGCCGAGGTTACCGTAGGGCAGTTGGTGCAGGCGGTGCGGCGGGGGGGATACGACGCCGGCAGTGCCTCCTTGCGCCTCAAGGTGCGCGGTCTCTACTGCGCCGAGTGCGTGAGCCGTATCGAGAGCGCTCTGAAGGCCGTGCCGGGCGTGCTGGAGGCCACCATGAACGCCGCCACCGAGAAGGTCAGGGTGGATTACCTCCCCAGCACGGTGAAGCTGGAGGCCCTGCTTCGAGCGGCGGAGACGGCCGGGCCCTATCGGGCCACCCCGGCCACCGAGGCCAGCGAGTCCGGCCTGGACCGAGAGAGCACCGAGCAGGAGCAAGAGTACCGACGCCTGATGCGCAAGTGGTGGTTCGGAGCTTCCATCGCCGCGCCCACCATGATCTTCTCTTATCCCTACCTGTTTCCGGTCCTGCGGGATCTGCTGCCCCGGGGCAGCGACGGGCTGCGCCTCGTCTGGACCCTGATGGGGCTGGCCAGTCTCTCGGTGCTGGCCTACAGCGGCAGCCAGTTCTTCACCGGCATGTGGCAGGGGCTCAAGCACCGTTCCGCCAACATGCACACCCTGATCGCCCTGGGTACGGGGGTCGCCTGGCTCTATTCTACGATAGCCCTCCTCTTCCCACAGATCTTCCCCTCCGAGGAGTTCATCGATGTCTACTATGACGTGACGGTGGTGGTGACCTCCCTGGTGGTGCTTGGGCTGGCGCTGGAGGTGAAGGCCAAGGGCCGCACCAGCGAGGCCATCAAGAAGCTGATCGGCCTCCAGGCGAAGACGGCTCGCGTTGTCCGCGACGGGGAAGAGGCAGACATCCCGGTCGAGGAGGTGCTGGTGGGCGATGTGTTGGTCGTTCGACCGGGGGAGAAGGTGCCGGTGGACGGCGTGGTGCTGGAGGGTCGGTCCTCGGTGGATGAGAGCATGATCACGGGGGAGTCGATCCCGGTGGAGAAGAGGGCCGGGGACGAGGTGATCGGGGCCACGCTCAACGCCACCGGGAGCTTCAGGTTCCGGGCGACCAAGGTGGGCAAGGACACGGCCCTGGCGAACATCGTCCGGATGGTCCAGGACGCCCAGGGTTCCAAGGTGCCGATCCAGCGGGTAGTAGATGTGGTCTCCGGCTACTTCACGCCGGCGGTGATGATCCTGGCCGTGATCGGCTTCGTCGTCTGGTACGTCTTCGGCCCGCCGCCGCACCTTGCCTTCGCCCTGATCGTGGCGGTGACCACCCTGATCATCGCCTGCCCCTGTGCCCTGGGCATGGCAACGCCGATGAGCCTGACCACCGGCGTTGGGCTGGGGGCGCAGAACGGCATCCTGATCCGAAGCGGCGAGGCGCTGCAGACCGCCTCCCGCCTGCAGACGATAGTGCTGGACAAGACCGGCACCATCACCAGGGGGAAGCCGGAGCTAACCAACGTGGTAGCCGATAACGATTTCCAGGAAGAGGAGATCCTGAGGATGGCGGCGGCCGTGGAGCGCAACTCCGAGCACCCGCTGGCCGGTGCCATCGTCGAGGGGGCGAAGGCTCGCGCCCTCGCGCTGCCCGAGATCGCCGACTTCGCCGCCATTCCGGGCCATGGAGTAGGGGCCGAGGTTGAGGGGCGGAAGCTGCTGCTGGGCAACGCCAGGCTGATGGACGCTCGGGGGATCACCCTGGGCCGGCTGGAGGCCGAGGCCCTGCGTCTGGCCGACGACGGCAAGACCCCCATGTTCATCGCCATCGACGGGGTCGCGGCCGGCATCATCGCCGTGGCCGATACGGTGAAAGAGGACTCCAGTGCGGCCATCGCTACCCTGAAGGCGCTGGGGCTGGAGGTGGTGATGATCACCGGCGACAACCGGCGCACGGCCCAGGCCATCGCCCGCCAGGTGGGGATCGACCGGGTGCTGGCTGAGGTGCTGCCCCAGGACAAGGCACACAACGTCCAGAAGCTGCAGCTGGAAGGCAAGAAGGTGGGGATGGTGGGGGACGGCATCAACGACGCCCCCGCCCTGGCCCAGTCCGATGTTGGCTTCGCCATTGGCACCGGCACCGGCGTGGCCATCGAGGCCGCGGACGTGACCCTGATCAGCGGCAGCCTCCGAGGCGTGGTGACTGCCGTGGATATCTCCAAGGCCACCATGGGCAACGTCTGCCAGAACCTTGTGGGAGCCTTCATCTACAACGGCCTCGGCATCCCGGTGGCGCTGGGGCTACTCTACCCGTTCACCGGGCTGCTGCTCTCGCCGCTGCTGGCGGCGCTGGCCATGAGCTTCAGCTCGGTTACCGTGATTAGCAACGCCAACCGGCTCAAGCGCTGGAAGGCGAAGGAGGCGGGAAGATGACTCCCGATAAACTGCTCGTGATCTTCGGCGGTCTAGTTGCCGTCATCGGCATAGCCTGGTTCTTCTGGGGACCCCGCAAAGGTGGCTACCGGGCAGCGGTGTCCTCGGGCGGCTACCAGGAGGCGATGGTGCTGGTCAAGGGAGGCTACACCCCGGACGTGATCGTGGTGCAGCGTGGGAAGCCTGTCCGGCTGAGCTTTCGGAGGGAGGAGACCGCGGCCTGCTCGGAAATGGTGGTCCTCGGGGACTTCGGCAAGAGTGCGAAGCTCCCGGAGGGCGAGGTCGTGCCGGTGGAGTTCCTGCCGGAGAAGCCTGGCGAGTACGAGTTCGCCTGCCAAATGGGGATGCTGCGAGGCAAGTTGATCGTGGAGTGAGGCGAATACTATGAGATCGCAATCCTTCGACTATGGCCTGTGGGACCTGGCGATAATCAACGCGGCGGTGTTTGCCATCTTCGCCTTCAGCTTCACTCGGCCCCGCACCGCCCGCGACTGGCGCTCCTTTGGAGCGTTCTCCGCCTTCCTGGTGGCGTTGTTCACCGAGATGTACGGGTTCCCCCTAACCATCTACCTGCTATCGGGCTGGCTCGGCAGCCGCTACCCCGCCCTCGATCTTTTCTCTCACAACAGCGGCCACCTGTGGGAGACCCTCCTGGGCTGGGAGGGCAACCCGCACCTCGCCCCGCTGCACCTGCTCGGCGACCTGCAGATCGCCGGAGGCTTCCTACTGCTCGCCTCCGCCTGGAAGGTGCTCTACAGGGCCCAGAAGGCAGGCACCCTCGCCACGACCGGCCTCTACGCCCACGTGCGGCACCCGCAGTATGGCGCCTTCATCCTCATCATGCTCGGGTTTCTGCTTGAGTGGCCGACGCTGCTCACCCTGGCCATGTTCCCGGTACTGCTGACCATGTACGTCCGCCTGGCTAGGCGGGAGGAACGGGAGGTTCTGGCGGAGTTCGGGGACGGCTACGCGCGATATGCCGTGGCCACACCCGCCTTCTTCCCGCGTCTGGCTCGCACGATGGCGAGAAGAACGTGAATCCCCTCCCCGGTAGGCGAGATCAACCGCTTGCGCTATACTACGCTTACGTCGTAGGCAACGTCCGCTGGAGGGTGCGTGAAGCGCGGGCTCTATCGCAAGGCTACCTTCCCGCCTGCTCCCCAGGTCGAGAAGCTGCTGGGGGAGCTCGAGGCGCGGGTCATGGGCGTCCTGTGGGAGGGCGGCGCAACGACCGTTCGGGACGTTCTGGCCGCGGTGAACCAGAAGCGGCAGCGTCCGGTCGCCTATACCACCGTGATGACGGTGATGTCGCGGCTGGCAGACAAGGGGCTGCTAAGACGTCGCCTCGTCGGCAAGACCCACCATTACGAGCCTGCCCAGAGCAGGGAGCAGTTCCTCCGCGAGTCCTCGCGGGAGGTGGTCAGCGCCCTGGTGGCCGATTTCGGCGAGGTGGCCATCGTCCAGTTCCTCGAGCAGATCGAGCTCCTCGATCCCGCGAGGATCGAGCGGCTCAGGCGTCTCGCCCGGGGGGAGGATGATGCCGAGCCCTAATCGAGCTTTTTGGTCCTTTCTGGCGGTCGCGGCTCTGGGCGTCTTGCTCCTGGGTGGGGGTATCGTCCGGATATTGCTCACCGGAGCAGGGCCGGCTGGCGCCGATGCCGACGGGGTGAACGTATGGTGCCTTCTGGTGCCTACCGCGAAGGATGCTGCCCCGCATCTCCTGACCTACCTCTTCCTGGCGCCCGCGATCCTCGGCTCCCTGGCCGGCCTCGGGTCGGCTATCGGCCAGGGTCGCAGGAGCAGTCTCTTCGGCTCTCGCCTGCGAGCCCACCAGACAGACCGAGATTGGCCGAAAGTCAGCCGATCGGCCACCAAGCTGGGGATCGCGTCTCGGGTCGTCCTGGTGAGCTCTGCCGATCCCTATGCCTTCTGCTATGGGCTGCTGCGGCCGCGGATCTGCGTGACCACGGCGCTCGTTCGGCGCCTCACGCAGCTCGAGCTGGAGGCGGTACTGCTCCACGAGAGGTACCACCTGGAGCAGCGTGACCCGTTGAAGGTGGCGGTGGGCAGGGTTGTGATCACCGGCCTGTTCTTTCTGCCGGTGCTGAAGGGACTCTTCGACCGATACCTACTCGCCAAAGAGCTTGCCGCCGATGACCAGGCCGTCAGGGGACAGGGAGGGCGGCGGAGCTTGGCCTCGGCGCTGGAGAAGCTGCTGAACCTTGATGGAAGCGCCTCCCCCGACCTGATGCGAGGCGCTGCGGGGGTCGGTCTGATCAACCACAGGATAGACCACCTGCTCGGCGATGGGACCGGCTCCTGGGGTGAACCCACCCTGCCGGCCGTCGGAGCCAGCCTCCTGGTGCTGGCTCTGGGCACGGTCCTTCTGGTTGCGCCTCCAGTCGCGCTGCACACCCTCGGCCTCTCCGATTTCGGCAGTCACGGTTGGTGTCACGTCGCGTAGAAAGGGCTGGACAGCAACCGCCACACATACTACACTGGCGTAGTAGATTTGACCGGCAGGCCGAGATCGGGGTTCCCATGTCCGACTACTACGTCTTTCTCAGCTCTCTCATCAATCTGGTGAGCGACCCTTTGAGGTCTCTGGATGCCCGCGTCGGCATCCCCGTCGTGACCGCGCTGCTCCTGGGGCTGATCGGTTCCGCCAGCCCCTGCCAACTGACCACCAACGTGACCGCCCTCGCCTTCGTCTCTCGAGAGGCGACCAGCCCTCGCCGCGTTGTGGCTTCGGCCCTGGCCTACCTGCTGGGCAAGGTCGCCGTCTACAGCGTGCTGGGCGTCCTCATCGTCGTGGCCGGGCTCGAGCTCTCCAGGGTCGCGGTCCCGGTCGCGGTTGCCGTCCGAAAGGCCATGGGGCCGCTGCTCGTACTCGTCGGGCTCGTGATGTTGGGCGTGCTGAAGCTGAACTTCTCTCTTGGCCAGGGGCTGAGCGAGCGGCTGGAACTGAGCGCCAGGAGGGCGGGATCCGCAAACCCCTTCCTGCTCGGCGTGGCTTTCGCCTTCGCCTTCTGCCCCACCCTCTTCTGGCTGTTCTTCGGGCTCCTGGTGCCGCTGAGCCTGTCCTCTCGCGAGGGTCTGCTCTATCCAGGGGTCTTCGCTCTGGGGACCACCCTTCCGCTGCTGACTTTCGCAGGTCTGGTTGCCCTGGGAACTCGGAACGCGGGTAAGTACGTCCGCCAGATGAAACAGTTCGATCCCTACCTCAGGCGAGCCGTCGGCGTCGTCTTCATCCTTGCCGGCATCAACGAGACGGTGATCTACTGGCTCTGGTAGGCGGTTTCGCTCTGGAAAGGCACTGCCAATGGACTCTGGACAAAACGCATCCGGTGGTTGGAGGAAGCCAAGGAGTTCGGCATCACCTACGCCAACGGCCAGGACACCACCGACGAGATTGCCATGAGCTACGGCATTAGCGGCATTCCCACCACCTTCTTCATCACCGGGGAGGGGAAGGTGGCCCGACGCTGGACAGGCGGCCTCGGGGAGGAGCAGCTGGCGGCCTTCATCGAGGGGTTGCTCCAGTGAGCGATCTGGTCCCGCAGGTGGGGTGGCTCGTCGCCTTCGGCGCCGGCGTGGTCTCCTTTCTCTCGCCGTGCGTAGCCCCGCTGGTGCCAGGCTACCTCTCCTACGTCTCGGGCGTTTCGGTGCAGGACCTAGCCCAGCAGCGGCCCGGCCAGAGCCGGCGCCTCCTGCTCTCCTGCTTGCTCTTCGTGCTGGGGTTCTCGCTGGTCTTCGTCCTGCTGGGCGCCTCGGCGTCGCTTCTAGGCGGGCTGATCGAGGAGTACCGCCGCCCGCTCAACCGGGTGGCGGGAGGCGTGATGGTTCTGATGGGGCTGTTCGTCATGGGCATCTTCCGGCTGCCCATGCTCTACCAGGAGAGGCGTTTTCACCCGGCCGGAGGATCCTTCGGCCAGGGCGGCACGATCCTCCTGGGCATGGCCTTCGGCTTCGGCTGGACTCCGTGCGTGGGACCCGTTCTGGCCTCGATCCTCTTCTACGCTGGCGCGGCGGGAACCGCCGGTCAGGGCGCCCTGCTGCTCCTAGCCTACTCGTTGGGAATGGGGGTCCCTTTCGTGTTGGCGGGCCTGGCCTTCAGCCGGGCGATGGGCGCTCTGGGTTGGGTCAAGCGCCATTACCGAACCATCAACGCGGTGAGTGGTGGCCTTCTGGTGGCGGTCGGGGTTCTCTTCCTGACCGATCGTTTCTTCTACTTCAGCATTCTGGCCCAGAGGCTCTACTACACGCTGTTCTATTGAGGTGACAGGTGAGGAAGTCGACTATCGGCGTGCTTTTCGGGGTGGCGGGACTGCTGGTCCTGTTGGGCTACGGCGCGGTCAGCAGAGACCCGGCCGTCCAGGCCGAACCCGCAGCTTTGCGTTCCGGCCGGCCGGCCTCCGATTTCTCCATTCAGCTCTTCTCCGGTGGCACCTTCAGCCTTGCGGAGCAGCGCGGTAAGGTCGTCCTCGTAAACTTCTGGGCTTCCTGGTGCCCCCCTTGCCGGGAGGAGGCCCCGGTTCTCGAGAGAGCCTGGCGAGCATATAAGGATAAGGGGGTTGTTCTGGTAGGGGTGGACGTTTGGGATACCGAGGCGGACGCTCGCGCTTTCATGAAGGAGTTCGGCATCACCTACCCCAACGGCCCGGACCCGAACGGGGAGATCGCCATCGAATACGGGTTGACTGGAGTTCCCGAGACGTGGTTCATCGATAGAGAAGGGAGACTCGTGCGGCGATGGACCGGAGCGCTGACGGACCGACAGATCTCGACCTTCATCGAGGAGGCGAGACGGTGACCGCCTACAGGTGTTGGAGAGCTCTTGTCGTGGTGTCGCTCGTGCTGGTTCTCGGCCTTACCTCGGTAACCGTGGCACAGACCGCTCGCGACTCCGAGGCTCGCGAGATCGCCGGTGCCCTCAACTGCCCGGTGTGCCAGGGTCGGTCGGTAGCAGATTCACCAGCCCCTCTCGCCCAGGAAATGCGGGCTCTTATCGAGAAGAAACTGGAGCAGGGGGCGTCGCGGGATGAGATCCTGCAGTACTTTGTCGACCGCTACGGCGAAGGGATCCTTCGTGATCCGCCAGGGCGGGGCTTCAATCTGGTTCTCTGGTGGCTTCCAGTGCTCGGCCTTCTGGTGGGCGCCGGTGTGCTGGCGCGTATTCTCCTGAGTTGGAGAACTGGCCGCTCCCGCTCCGACCGTATGCTCGACGAGATCGCGGAACTCGCCGACCTGTCCGAGGAGGATCTGTCCAGATACGAGCGACAACTGGAGCAAGATCTCGGAGGGCGACCCTAGGACACCTCCGGGAGAACCGAGGGCGCGAAGAGATGCGAACAAGGAAGTGGCTGAAATGACATCTCCAACCCGGCGTAGCCCTGGCGGCGAGGCCGTCGCGCAAGAAGGATCGTCAACATCCTCCAGCAGGAGAGGCTCACAGAGCAAGCGGGGGGCCGGCGCCAGGCAGACGGCGGAGGGCGGCGCGAAAAGGTCTCTCCCGAAGGCAGGGAGCGGGAGGTCGCGAGGGCGTGGCTGGATCGTGGCGGTCACAATGACGGTAGCGTTCCTCTTACTACTGGCGATCGCCAGTCGGTCTTACCTGAATCCGGCCAGTTTCCAACCCATTGCCACCTTGCGGACCCAGGACGTCCACGCCCTGGCCATAAGTCCTACTGATGGCAACGTCATCTTCTTCGGTCACCACGACGGCGTGTTGCGCAGCGACGACGGCGGCCGGAACTGGCGGCCTCTCGTGGCGCAACACAACTTCGACGCCATGGGGCTGGCCATCCCCTTGGTGGATGGGGAGACAATCTACGCGGCTGGACACGGCATTTTATCCAAGAGCACCGATGGCGGGAAGACGTGGGAGTCGATGGTGAATACCCTCCCGTTCGATGACGTTCACGGCTTTACCCTGGATGCCAGGGATCCGAAAACCCTCTACGCCTTTGTGGTCGGCCACGGACTGTTGGAGAGCGGGGACGGAGGCGCTTCGTGGAAAAGCGTGAACTCCCAATTGCCGGAGCCCGTCATGACCCTGGCAGCGACACCCGATAACCCGCGGATACTCTATGCAGGCACGATGGACGAGGGCATCCTCAGAAGCCTCGATGGAGGCCTGACCTGGCAGCCGGCCAACAACGGTATTGACACGAGAAGCATATTGAGCCTTTCGACCTCCCCGTCCATGGCCGGCCTGGTTTACGCGGGCACCGACAAGGGGCTCTTCCGAAGCAACGATGGAGGAGGGACCTGGTCCCCGACCAGCTTCCAGGGCGCGGCGGCAGCCGTGGCCGTGGCGCCCGACAACCCGAGGACTCTCCTCGTCGTTGACGACAGGACCAACGTCTATCGCAGCGATGACGGCGGAGCCACCTGGGGATCCGGTCGTTGAGAGAAGCTGGGAAGTCGAGCGAGCCGGGGTGTTTGCCCTGGTCGGACAGATTCATTTATGTCAGCGAGAAGGTTTGAGAGATAGGAGGATCCGCAAGATGAAGACGTGCCTCAATTGGAGGGTGCTGGTCGGTCTGGTGGGGATCGGGGTCGCGCTCTACCTGGTGGCCCCAAACCAGGTGTTGGGTGCGTTGCCCTTGCTGCTGGTGGCGGTCTGCCCCCTTTCGATGCTGCTCATGGCGCTGTTCATGGGCAAGGGCATGGCCGGGGGCCAGTGCGAGCGGCATGCCGAGCAGATGCCGCAGACGACAGGTGACGCTCCAAGTCGTGAAGAGCAGCTCGCGCAACTGAGGACACAGCTTCGGGCCGTCGAGGCGGAGCAGGCGGCCCTCGCCGCCCAACTCTCCATGCTGGAGGAGGCTTCGGACCCATCCAGACCGGCCCTGCCGGCCGAGCCGGTTCGGGAGACTGATAAGGTCGCCCTGATCGCGGCGGGCGGAAGTGACGGGCGAGACAGAACCCTGACAGCGTCAGAAGGCTGACCCGTAGGGCCGATGCGCCCGACGGGCGGTGCGCGGGGAAGCAACACCGCTGCGTGGCTGGTTCTGGGGCTGGCGGTGCCGACCGTCCCGGCGGTTGGCATCGTGGTCCTCGCTGGCCGGCGCCCGGGGGTCAGAACTCGATCGCGCCGGCGGACTCCGCCGGTGGAGTTGCTGCGCGAACGCTACGCCCCGTGAGTGCTCGGTAATCCCCATCAGAAACTCTAAGCCAACTTCCAGATGGAGTTCAGGCCCCCTTAAGGTTCGTCCTCTAAGCTGTCACTTGCCGGCAGCCACGTATCAGCTCCCGTCCAAAGTTGGTGGCTGATGGCTGGTGGAGAGCGATGGCAGAGGGAATCCTGATCGCACTGGTCCTGCTGGGCATACTGATAGTGCCTTTCGGTGTCGTCGGATGGATCGGTGCCAGGGCCGGAGAGGCCACGAGAGCACCGGTGGGTGGCGACGGCGTCCAGGAGGTCGAAGTGGTGGTGCGGGGCCGATATCGACCCGACAAAGTGATGGTTCGGCGAGATATCCCGGTACGCCTGCTGTTCAACCGACAGGAGGACGTATCCTGCTCGGAGCGGGTGATCTTCTCGGACTTCCAGCAGGAGCGACGGCTGGCGCCCTTCGCCACCACCACAGTCCAGTTCATCCCCACTCGCACCGGCGAGTTCCTCTTCACCTGCGCCATGGGCATGTATCAGGGACACCTACTGGTAGTGGAGCCCAGGACAGTCAGTAGGGCAACACCTCTCCTCCGGGCGCCCGGCCTCGCTCTTCACGCCCTGGGCCACGGACATCCGACGGATCGGGCAAGCGAGGTGCCGGGACATTCTGGTGGACGCGACAGCAGAGAGAAAGGTGATTGAGGGTCGGAAAGCATCACTATCCCCCTGCAGTCCGGCCAGCCGTGTAGTCTCGAGCAGTTGTTGCGGCGACTGGAGCAGCAGGCGCCCGAGGCTTTCCTGCAGTCGGGCACCAGCAAACTCCGGCGACACGTCCGCGTCTACCTCAACAGACAGTCGGGGGTGAGCCTGGACCGACAGGTGAGCGCGGGCGACGTAGTCGAGCTCGAGATGCAGTCCATCGGAGGTGGATGAGCGCCGCGCATGAACGTTTACATAATGCTGAGGCGTATCGCGGGCGCGCTTTTCGTCCTGTCGCTGCTGGTGCTGTTTGGCACCCTCAGTCTGCGTTGGATGGTCTCGGACCTAGGCTGGTACCAGACCAACTTCGAGCAGAACAGGATCTCAGAGCGTACTGGCATCCCGGCCAGCGAGCTTTCCAGGTCCGCAAGCCAGATCAGCCGTTATCTGCTGCTGGATCGCGATGGGCTCGATGACCTATCGGTGACCGCTCGCGGCGAGGCCCGTCCTCTCTTCAATGATCGCGAGAAACTGCACCTGGGGCACGTACGCGACCTGCTTCGCGGCTTCTACCTCTCCCAGGTCGTGGCCGTCGGATACGTGCTGCTCTACCTGGTGGCAGGCCGCCTTCTGGCGAGGCGAGGGTTCCGGCGTATCCTGGGAAGGGAGCTGCGTTGGGCAGGCGTACTCACCCTGGCAGCCTTCGGTGCCTTCGGGCTCGTGTCGATGTTGAGCTTCGACGAGCTGTTCCTGCAGTTCCACGTGGCGTCGTTCCAAGGGGACTGCTGGCTGTTCGACCCCGCTCCGGACAACCTGGTCGTAA
>JAJZQR010000377.1 GCA_021806765.1 Chloroflexota bacterium
GAGTCTGCGTGCGGTAGCCTCCAGTAGAGCAGGGTCATGGACGACCCTGCTCGCCCTCTACAGTGCGGCCCGTTCGGCAGTGTGCGTGAGCTGCATCGGCTCTCCGTCCTTCGGGGAAGCATCCTCTCCTCGCTTCCTGGCACCGAAGTCTCCCACTCGAGTGCTAAGCAATCCGACGGGTCCCCACCTTTTCTACGACTTGCTCCCCTTTGAGGACGAAGACCCGTTATCCGGGTAGTGGGTCAGTTTCACCGGGGCGTTTAACACTTTGGGCTTGACTTGAGCGCGGGGAAGCTGCATGCTCAGGGTATGCCTAAACGCTCAAGCAAGAAACGACCGACCGACATAAACGAGCTGGCACGCGCGATAGTCGATGAGGCTACGGGCGAGACGCCAGAAGAGAAGCCATCCCCTGACAAGCCCCAGAAGAACCCCGCCGCCGTTGCCCTCGGGAGACTAGGCGGCAAGAAGGGCGGACCCGCGAGGGCGGCGAAGCTGACCCCAGAGCAGCGCAAGGAGATCGCCAAGAAGGCCGCTGCCACCCGCTGGAACCGAACCGAGTAGGAGCGATTGGCCTTACTCCCGGGCTGAGAATGGCCCGAGTCGGGAATATTTTCAGTCATATTTTGTATTGACTTTTTCCGCATCCGAGAGATAGAATGGCGCTCGACAACGGCGGCAAGGAGGGAGTGTAGTTGAATTGAGAGATGGAGGTTGATGTCCGTTGGTAATGACAGCCGACGATGCGAAGCGCTTGATCCCGAAGGAGGACCTCGACAGGTACACCGAATGGGTCCACGAAGGCGTAAGGGATTACTTCAGCCACTATGAAGCTGGCGACCGACGCGTTCACTCGAAGAGATCCAGGTCCAGCTTGATCAACGACCACATCATCAACAGGGTGTACAGGGGCTTCGAGGAGATCCAAGGGGCCAACCTGATATGGAGGCGCGGACGCTACCTGTTGGCCGTAAAGGACACGTTCCTCGGTTCCTTCAAGAAACTCGACCAAACTATGCGGTCGAGGAGCGTGCCCACTCGGCAGGCGTTGGCCTTCGTCGGGCAACTGCCCTACTTCGGGATGCCGGAGGGCGTCACCCATCTGATCCTGGGCTATCGGCTGAATGACCTTGAGACAGACGCGGAGGGCATCTACATAGTCTGTCCTGATGGGGACTCTATCAGTTGGCAATGGCAGATTGGCGGACCCGGAATCCTCGAATTACCACTGGGTGTAGCCGCACCGTCTGCACCAAGCATGCCGAAGGCACCGAGGCGTGCGAAACTGAAGAAGGATGTTGCTGCATATGGTCAAGGAGAGAGCGCACCGAGCAACTGAGCCTACCTACAACAGAAGAGGCGGGCCGGAAATCCAACCTCGGATGCTGGTACTCGCCCGAGAATCGAGAGGGTGGACGCAGAAGGAACTCTCCGACAGCTTGGGCGTAACTCAGAGCGAGATCTCCAAGATGGAGGGCGGGCTGAGAATCCCCTCGCCAGACTTGCTCAAGAGACTGGCGACAGAACTTCACTATCCTGTTACGTTCTTCTACCAGACAGAGCCCATATATGGAGCAGGACTGAGCGAACTGTTTCACAGGAAGCGCCAAGACATAGCAGTCAAGACCCTCGCCAAGATTCACGCAAGGGTGAATATCCGCCGGATTCACTTATCGAGATTGCTCCGAGCGGTAGACATCCCAGAGTGCAAGATCTCACGGCTGGACGTTGAAGAATCCCAAACTCCAATTGAGGATATCGCCCGCAGGGTGCGGGCGAACTGGAACTTGCCGCGAGGCCCGGTGGGGAACCTGAGCGGAGCCATTGAGGACGCGGGAGGCATCATCACGCCGTGCGAGTTCGAGACTCAGCGAGTTGATGCAATAAGCCAGTGGATACCGCCTCTGCCTCCCATGTTCTTCGTGAACGTGAATCTGCCGCAAGATCGCCTTAGGTTCACTCTTGCCCATGAGTTGGGGCACATCATCATGCATCAGGCGTCGCACTCAAACATCGATCCCAGTCTCAATCCGAGGGCAGAGAAGGAGGCCGACCTCTTCAGTGCGGAATTCTTGATGCCTGAGCGTGAGGTGAGATCAGACCTGCACGACATTAGCTTGGCAAGGTTGGCTGTCTTGAAACCCTATTGGCGGGTATCAATGGGAGCGCTTCTCAAGCGCGCCTCCGATCTGGGAATGATCACGCCAGGCCGGGCCAAAGTCCTGTGGATACAGTATTCCGCCGCCGGTTACAGGACTCGGGAGCCAATCGAGCTAGACCTCAAGTGTGAATCAGCTAGCCTGCTTCAGGAAGTGCTCTACATTCATCGCGATGCTCTTGGGTACTCCCTGAAAGACATGGGCAAGTTGCTAGAGGCATTGGATGATGAGATTGAAAGCATGTACTTCCCCCGAAAGCCCACGCTCCGTTTGGTAGGGTGATCCGGGGATGAGGGGAGAGGAAGGCAGCGGAAACTAACCTTCGAAACGCCAAAGCGGTGGATCGCCTCCTGGACAGTTGCCGATCCACCGCCCCAGTTGCTCCCGTAGCTCAGAAGGAAAGGGCGCCCGTCTGCTAAACGGGGCGGCGCCAGTTCGAATCTGGTCGGGAGCACTTGTCTTTTGGCAGATTTCTCGGAATCTGTCAACAAGCCTATTGACAATGCTTGAGTGCTCAAGTATAATCAGCATCATGAACAAACTGACTTGGGAACGACGGGCACAAATACTGGCGGCACTGGTCGAGGGAAACTCGATCCGCTCAACCTGCCGAATGACCGGCACAGCCAAGGGTACGGTTCTCTCGCTGCTAGTGGACGCAGGCAGGGCGGCTCAGAAGTACCACGACGAAACCGTGCAGAACCTTTCCTGCCAGCGGCTACAGTGCGACGAAATCTGGTCCTTCTGCCACGCCAAAGAGAGGAACGTTCCCAGCGAGCATCAGGGCGAGTACGGGTACGGCGACATGGGGACCTGGACGTGCATCGACGCAGACACGAAGCTGGCCGCATCCTGGCTGGCAGGGGACCGGGACCCAGAAACCGCCGCAGTCTTCATGCAGGATGTGGCCGACCGCCTCAACCATCGGGTGCAACTAACCACCGACGGCCACAAAGCCTATCTGACGACGGTCGAGGACGCCTTCGGTCGGGGCATCGACTACGCGATGCTGGTGAAGATTTACGGTCCCAGCGACCCCGAAAGTCAGAGGCGCTACAGTCCGGCTAATTGAGACCTGGTCATAATTCCCGCAAGGCCCGGCCTTGCATCTGGCGTTTCGGATTGGCACTCGCGTTCCGGCGCTAACGCCCCTAACCGGATTTGGCCTAGCGGTAGGCCAAACGAATTATGACCAGGTCTCGGCTAACTACGTCGGGACTGAGACTCACATCATTCAAGGCGATCCCGACCGCGCCCACATCTCCACTTCCTACGTCGAGCGGCAGAACCTCACGATGCGAATGGGCATGCGACGCTTCACCCGCTTAACCAACGCTTTCTCAAAGAAGGCTGAGAACCTGGCCACGCCGTAGCGCTCCACTTCCTGTACTACAACTTCGCTCGCCCTCACAAGTCCCTCTCCGGCCAAACCCCCGCGATGGCCGCTGGCCTCGCCGATCACGTCTGGGACCTCATGGAACCAGCTGCGATGATCGAGGTCTGGGGCAAGGAAGATGAAAGTGTTAAATCTTCTTCCTGAGAATGGACCACTACCGTTATCAGGCGGGCTGGCAGTGAGACGCCCCGTGCAGTAGACTGGGGACCCTTCGCGCGTCCGACCGGTGCACGCCGCACGGGGATCGTTGGAAGTCATAGGGGATTGGAGAAGTGAGTCTCGATATGAGTGATGAGCCGACGAGGCTGGCCGAAACGGTGCGCGAGCCAGCCCGAGATCTGCCGGTGGCCGCCGTGGCCGACGTGGTGGTGGCCGGCGGCGGCACCGCCGGTCTGGGGGCCGCTCTGGCAGCCGCCCGTCAGGGAGCCTCCACGGTGCTGGTGGAGCGCAACGGTTTTCCAGGCGGCGTCGCCACGGCGGCGATGATGAGCATCTTCCTGAGCCACCGGTCGAGGCTGAGCGGCATCTCGGCCGAGATAGTGGAGGAGATGGAACGCAGGGAGGGCTGTGTAGCAGGCCGAGTAATCAACTTCGACCCCGAGACCCTGAAAGAGGTCGGACTGGAGCTGTTGGAGTCGGCCGGAGTCAAGCTGCTGCTCTACTCCTGCGCGGTCGCTCCCCTGATCGAGGGCGAAACGGTTCGCGGGGTGATCGTCGAGAACAAGGGCGGCCGCTCGGCGCTGCTGGCCGGCACGACCATCGACTGCACGGGGGATGCCGACCTGGCCTTTCGGGCAGGGGTGCCCACCGTCAAGGGGCGCGAGGCCGACGGCAAGATGCGCCCCATCTCGCTCATCTTCCGGATGGGCAACATAGACTTCGGCGCCCTCGTGGAGTACGCCCGGTCTCACCCGGAGCAGTTCACCCGCGATCCCAACTTCCAGGTGCTCGACCTGGAGCGGGGTGTGGTTCGCATCTCCGGGTTCTTCGATCTGGTGGCCGAGGGGCGACGCCGTGGGGAGCTGAGCGACGACTGCCACTACCTCAGGTTCGAGGGAGTGGACGTTCGCCGCGGTCTCTGCTTCGTGAACAACACGCGAGTGTACCGCGTGGATGGGACCAGCGCCT
>JAJZQR010000378.1 GCA_021806765.1 Chloroflexota bacterium
GGCGGCACCGTCGATCTGCAGCCGATGATCGGGCAGTTCTACGCCGCCATGGGATGGGACCAGGAGGGCCGCCCGACGGCGGCCCGGTTGAAGGAACTGGGGTTGGCATAGGGGCGAAGCATTCCGACCGCAGTCGGAATGCTTCGCCCTGGATAGATCCATGCCCAGGGCTAGAAAGACGGTAACGAATGATAGACGACCACAACCTCCACCGTTTCGTGCAGCTATTCGCCGTGCCCGAGGCGGCGCTCCCTTATCTGGACAGGATGGTCACCCCCACCGAGATGCGGCTAGTGCTGGCGGCGGCCGAGGGTTCCCTGACGGTGGGGACCACCCAGGAAACGCTGAGCCTCTCCATCGAGGAGGCGACCGAGGCCCTGGAGCAGGCCTTCCGGCGGGGTGTACTGGACCGGGGGGAGCAGGAGGGGCAGCTATTCTACACCGCCACCGACTTCTACACCCGGATGGACATCATGGCCACCTTCGAGGAGTCCTGGGACGAACTGCCGGTAGAGGTCCGAAAGGCGCTGGACGAGTGGATGATGCAGGAGTACATCGGCCGCATCCGCCCCAACGTCGAGCTGTTGATGGCCGGCAAGCCCGCCCAGGGCAGCCCGGGGAACGACAGCGTGCTGCTGGTGGAGGAGCTGGACCCCATCATCGACTCGGCAGAGACCATCGTGGTGGTACCCTGCAACTGCCGCCGCATCGCGCAGAACTGCAACAGGCCCACGGAGACCTGCATCCAGTTCGACCGGACGGCCGAGAAGAAGCTGGCCCGAGGCTACGGCCGGCAGCTCACCGCCAAGGAAGCCAAGGAACTGGTGCGGTGGGCGGACCGCAAGGGGCTGATGCACACCACCGATCTCCAGGTGGGGGAGAAGGGTCCGGCGCCCATCTGCAACTGCTGCGCCGACGACTGCTACGTCTTCCGCGCCGCCGAGCGGTTGGGGAGCAAGGGCTCGTGGCCCCGCAGCCGCTACGTGGCCTCCTTCGATCATGAGAAGTGCCAGATGTGCGGTGCCTGCACCAAGCGGTGCCACTTCGGGGCCTTCTACCACGACGGCACCATGGTGGAGCGGGCCGGGCTGCAGGTGCGGAACGTCGCCTTCGATCCCGACAAGTGCTGGGGCTGCGGCCTCTGCACGGCCGTCTGCTTCCCCGAGGCCATCACCCTGGTGCCGCTGGCAACGCGTTGACTGGGGGGCAGCCCTATGCTACGATCGCCCGCATTCCAGAACTGTTGCGTTTCCCTCTGCTGGTTTGCTCAGCTACAGGAACCGTGCGGGGGCGATGCCCGGGTGCAGGCCCGGCAGCGCCCCGTTTCTGTTTTCACCCGGCCACGGGAAGGTGACTTATGTCTAGCATCGCCATATCCAGGACTTCCCGGTCCGCCAGTAGCCACCAGCTCTCCCTGGTCTGGCGGCGACTGCTCCAAAGTCCATCCACCCTGGCCGGGCTGATAATCGTCCTCTTCTTCCTCTTCATGGCGGTGTTCGGCCCGCTGGTCAGCCCCTACGGCTTCGCCGAGCAGAACATCACCGCGCGACTGCAGCCCCCCTCGATCGCCCACCTCTTCGGCACCGATCTCTTCGGCAGGGACGTCTTCAGCCGGGTTCTGGTGGGGAGCCGCGACATCTTCGTCCTCTCGGGCAGCGCCACCCTGGCCGCAGTGCTGCTGGGCCTCTCGGTGGGCCTATTCGCCGGCTTCTATGGTGGCCTCCTGGACGAGGTGGTGATGCGGCTGATGGACGTGCTGCTGGCGATCCCGGCCCTGCTGCTGGCCATGCTGATGCTGGCCATGGTGGGACCCTCCCAGTTGAACGTGGTCGTGGTGGTCACCGTGCTGTATATCCCCATGGTCAGTCGGGTGGTGCGCAGCGTGGTGCTGGACCTGAAAACCAAGGAGTTCGTGGAGGCCGCCAGGGTCCGCGGGGAATCCAGCCTCTACATCATGTTCCGGGAGATCCTGCCCAATGCCCTCTCCCCCCTGGTGGTGGAGGCCGCCGCCCGCTTCTCCTACTCCATCTTCCTGATAGCCTCCCTGGGCTTCCTGGGGCTGGGGGTTCAGCCCCCCTCCCCTAACTGGGGATTGATGGTGGCCGAGGCCCGAGACTCCTTCTCCCTCGCCCCCTGGATGCTGGCCTTCCCCTCAGCGGCCATCGCCCTGCTGATCGTCGGGGTCAGCCTCCTGGGCGACGGGCTGCGGCGCCTCCTCCGCCCGGGGATCGGCGGGGAATGAACATGAGAAACGGCACCGTCCTGGAACTGGATCGACTCCACATCTCCTACCAGACCGAGAAGGGCTGGCTGGACCCGGTGCGCCAGGTTTCGCTGCGGGTGCACCCCCGGGAGAAGTACGGGCTGGTGGGCGAGTCCGGCTCGGGCAAGACCACCCTGGCCCTGGGGGTCATGGGTTACCTGCCCGGCAACGGACGGGTGCGAGGCGGACGGATCCTGCTGAACGGCAGCGACCTGCTGAGCGTGTCGGAGGCCGAGATGCGGCACAGCTGGGGCGGGCAGATCGGCATGGTCTATCAGAACCCCTCCACGGCCCTCAACCCGGCCATGGTCATCGGCGACCAGATAGCCGAGGTGGCCAGGATTCACCTGAAGATGTCGCGGGGCGATGCCCGCCGCAAGGCCGTCGAGATGCTGGGGAAGGTCCGAATGCCGGACCCATCGGCTGTGGCCCGGCGGTACCCCCACCAGTTGAGCGGCGGTATGCTCCAGCGGGCGCTGATCGCCATGGCCCTCACCAGCAATCCCCAACTGCTGATCATGGACGAGCCCACCACGGCCCTGGACGTGACCACCGAGGCGGTGGTGCTGGACCTGATCCACAGCCTCTCCGAGGAGTACTCCTCGGCCATCCTCTACATCACCCACAACCTGGGGGTGGTAGCCCGACTGTGCGATCGGGTAGGGGTGATGTACGCGGGGGAACTGATGGAAGAGGGCCCGGTCCACGACCTGTTCCAGCAACCGCTGCACCCCTACACCCAGGGGCTGATCGGCTGCGCGCCCCGCCTCGACACTAACAAGTACGAGGGAGAACTGAACACCATCCCCGGCTACATCCCCCGCCTGGACGAACTGCCGGAGGGATGCATCTTCGCCCCCCGCTGCCCGCTGGCCGAGGATGCTTGCCACGAGGGACGGCCGGCCCTGCTGGAGGTAGCTCCCGGCCGCAGGTCGGCCTGTCTGCGGTGGGAAGAACTATCAACAGCCGCCTCTCCCTCTGGGAGAGGCCGGCCGAGTGGAGCGAGGGCGGGTGAGGGCTCGTTCGACGCTTCAGGACAAGCCCTCACCCCGTGGACCTGCCCTCTGGCCGGTCCACGCCTCTCCCAGAGGGAGAGGGAGAGCACTCAGCACCCAGCACTCAGCACTCAGGACTCACCGAGGACCCAGGATTCGCCCTCAGTCCTCAGTCCTCAGTCCTCAGAACTCCTCCTGGAGGCTACCGACGTCAAGAAATACTTCCAGAGCGGCGGCCTCAGGCTGCCCTTCTTGCCAGAATCCCCGCCCGTCAAGGCGGTGGACGGCATCAGCGTCGAGGTGCCGCAGGGGCTGACCCTGGGGATAGTGGGGGAGAGCGGCTGCGGCAAGACCACCTTCGCCCGCTGCGTCATCGGACTGGTAGAGCCCTCGGAGGGAGAGGTGAAGCTGGGAGACGACCCCCTGGCCCCCAATCTGGCCCGGCGTCCCCGATCCACCCTGAAGCGGATGCAAATGGTCTTCCAGAACCCGGACGCCTCCCTGAACCCCAGGATGACGGTAGGGAGCATCATCGCCCGGCCTCTGGTCCTGTTGGGCGGTCTCACCGGAAAGGAACTCCGGCAGCGGATCATCCAACTGCTGGACGCCGTCCATCTGCCCGAGAGCTACCTGGCGAGGCTTCCCGAGGAACTGAGCGGCGGGGAGAAGCAGCGGGTGGCGATCGCTCGGGCTTTTGCGGCAGACCCCGAACTGGTGATCTGCGACGAGCCGGTGTCGGCCCTGGACGTCTCGGTGCAGGGTTCCCTGCTGAACCTGCTGAGCGAACTCCAGCGCTCCCAGGGCACCACCTATCTGTTCATCTCCCACGACCTGGCGGCCGTGCGCTACATCGCGGATCAGATCGGCGTGGTGTACCTGGGTCGGCTGTGGGAGATAGGGACCACCGAGGAGGTATTTGCGCCTCCCTACCATCCCTATACCGAGGCACTGCTGTCGGCCATACCTGTGCCCGATCCCGGGGTGCAGCAGAAGCGGATCCGGCTGGAGGGGAGCGTGCCCAGCGCCATCGACACCCCGCCGGGCTGCCGGTTCCACACCCGCTGCCCCCGCAAGATCGGCCCCATCTGCGAGACCCAGGAGCCGCCCTGGAGGAGCACATCGCCCACCCACCGGCTCTGCTGCCACATCGAGATCGAGGAGTTGTCGCGGATCCAATCCCCGGTGCTGGCCAAGGACTGAGGTCTGAGGACTGGGGACTGAACAGGGTGCTCCACCTCAGACCTCAGTCCTCAGTCCTCAGTCCTCAGTCCTCAGTCCTGCAGGACAACGGAGAAATCGATGCTTAGATACGTAGCTCGTCGCCTGGTTTTCATGCTGCTGACGCTGCTGGCGGCGTCCCTGGTCATCTTCTTCGTCACCCAGATGCTGCCGGGC
>JAJZQR010000379.1 GCA_021806765.1 Chloroflexota bacterium
AGCCTCACGAGGAGAGGGGACGTCTGGACCCCCGCGCAAGCGGGGGTGACGTTGCATTAAACTGTAACTCCAACTACCCGTCCCCATGAACCATGCCCCACGTGGTGAAGCTGCGCTCTGCCGAATATGGCTACGCGCACCCGTGAAGGGTGCGGCTACAAGCCGATGGATAATCGGGTCCAAGCGACGGGCAGGGTGAAGGTAAAGGTGCTTCCCTTCCCAACCTGGCTCTCTACCCAGATGCGGCCGCCGTGGGCCTCCACCAGTCCCTTGGTGATGTACAGACCCAGCCCCAGACTCTCCTGGGGGGCACGAACCATCTGCGCTCGCTGGTATGGTTGGAACAGTAGAGGGATGTCTTCGGCGGGGATGCCCTTCCCACGGTCGGTCACGGAGGTTATCACCTCGCCGTCACTCTGAGACAGGCTTATGGTGACCTCGGTGTCCGGCTTCGAGTACTTGAGAGCGTTGCTCAGCAGGTTAGTGAGGATGCGCTCCAGCCTGTCCGGGTCGGCCATTACCGGAGGCAGGCCCTCCGGCGCCTCCGCACGGACGCGCTCGACATCCAGCAGTCCCCTGAGATGCTCCTTCATCTGGAACACGAAGGAGCGCAGGTCCACCGGCACCCGGTTGAGCTTCAATGGCTGTCCGGCCTCGATCTCCGTCAGATCGACCAGATCCCGAAGGGTCACGCTCATCCGTTGGGCCGACTTGACCACCACCTCGGTGCTTCGCTGCATCCGGGCGTCTATCCCTGCCCGCTCCAGGGCTTGAAGCAGCAGTTGAGCCTGCCCCTGGACGACCGTAAGGGGGGTGCGCAAACCGTGGGAGATGCCGAGGATGTATCTGGCCCGCTGCTGCTGGAGGTCGTGCAGCGGGGTTATGTCGGTGAAGGTGGCGACGGCCCCCAGCAGCCGGCCATCGGAGGTCCGGATGGGTGCAGCGCTGGCGGACAGCCAGAGGGTCGTCCCCACCGGAGGGCGGATCACCATCACCAGGCCTCTTACGGTCTCTCCCCGCAGGGCTCGCGCTGGGGGCGTGTCCTCCGGGGGAAAGGGTTTGCCCTCCGGCGTCTGGGCCTTCATCGTATTCACCCACTCCGCCAGTTGTCTCCCGGACTCTGTTTCCGGGTAGCCGAAGAGCTTCTCGGCAGTGCGGTTGATCCGGACGACCTCTCCCGCGGTGCCGTAGATCACCACGCTATCGGCAATCGAATTGATGATCGTTTCCAGTTCCGTGGCCCGCCGGCTGGCCGTTTCCGCCAACTCCTCGTTCTCCTTGAGCAAGCGCTCCCGCTCGTCCTCCGCCCGCTTCCGTTTGGTAATATCCCGCACCACCACGACGGCGTACTCGACCCCGCCATCACTGAACAGCGGGTACTTGCGGCCGTCCACGTAGCGGCGACCGGCCTTCGCGAAGGTTAGCCAGGCCTCGTAGTGCGTGGTCTCACCCGCGAAGCAGCGCTCCAGGCTCGGCAGGATGTGGCGCTCGTACTCCTCCGGGCGATAGAGTTCGGCAACCGGATGTCCCACGAGTTGCTCCATCGGTTTCCCGTGCATCCGGCAGTAGGAAGGGTTGACCATCCGGTATCTGTACCGGCGATCGACGACCGAGATCAGGTCGGGCGAGTTCTCCACGATCTTGGCGTAGGTGCGCAGGGCCTCGTTCGCCGCCCTTAGCTCCTCCTCGGCCCGCTTGCGCTCGGTGCTCACCTCGGTGAACATGACGATCCCGCCGATCTCACCCGACCTGTCTCGCCAGGGCTGCAGTTCCCAGCGTATCCAGTCTACCGTGCCGTCGGCCCGCTCGAATCGGTCCTCCTCGCACCGCACCACGTTGCCGGCCAGGGCCCGTCGGTGGGCCTCCTTCCAGCGCTCGGGGATCTCCGGAAAGACCTCGTAGTGGGACTGTCCGATGATGTTTCGTTCCCCGAGATGGTAGTCTGCCATCCAGCGCTTGCTGACGAGCAGGTAGCGCATTTCTCTGTCGAACATGGCCACGGCGGCCGGGGTGTTCTGCACGAATTGCCGCAGCAGTTCGTTACTTGCCTGCAGGGCGTTCTCGGCCTGTTCCTGCCCGGCAGCGCCCGTCTCCCCAGCGGGACCGCGCGGCGGCCCGGGTTCGGGCGACGATCTTCTCGAGCCGCTATTCCTTTCCCTGCTCACAACTCCTCCTGCTGGTGTCCGGAATCGTCAGAATCGATAGACAGCGAACAGGGTAGATGACCGGCAGGGATCGTACCAGGCATACATTACCCCGGGTCATAGAGACTGTCCCGAAGCTGGTAATCCTGAGGACGCTGGGCTAAGAGTGGTAACGACTTCAGTCGTTCGTCCCTTTGCTGATGGAGGGAGAACGAACGACTAAAGTCGTTACTACAGGGTCCCCGGTGTACCCGGCGGCTTCCGAAGCCATCATCGTTCGGGGCGACGGCCAGCACCATCGCTACTCACTTCGGGACAGTCTCGGGTCATAGGGTGGTGTCAGGCCGCAGGCAGGGTGAAGCTGAAGGTGCTTCCCTTGCCTGCCTCTTCTGAAAATGGGCCGTCGTTTTCATCCCCGATGGTGGCGGCGGGCCGCCGGGCGAACTCTTACGAAGACGCAGGTGCCCCTGACGGCTACCCTGCTCCCATTCTCTCGCTCACATCCTGATGACTTGCACTCCCGGTGCCCTCCCGACCATCGTGACTGATCGCCGGTCGACCCCTGGCTTCGGCCAGCAGCAGCTTCTGCTCGGCCGCAGCGATGTTTCGGCGGGTGGGCTCGATCACGTCGGGATTGACCGAGATAGAGTCGATCCCCCAGCGCACCAGCGTCTCGGCGTACTCCGGGTATACCGAAGGGGCCTGCCCGCAGATGGAGCTGGTGATGCCCAGCCGCTGGCACTCCCTGATGATCGCGTGGATGGCATCCAGCACGGCCTTGTCCCGCTCGTCGTACAGAGGGGCCAGCACTTCGCTGTCCCGATCGACGCCGAGCATCAGCTGGGTCAGGTCGTTGGACCCGATGGATATCCCCGTTACTCCGAGCCGAACGTACTCCTCGAGCCAGGATACGATCGAAGGCACCTCGGCCATCACCCAGAGTTCGAGATGGCGGTGGTCTATCAACCCGCTCCGGTCGATAAGCTCCTTGCACTGCCGAAACTCCCACCCCGTCCGCACGAAGGGGATCATCAGGTGCAGGTTCTCGAAGTCCTTGCGCACCTCCAGCAGCGCGCGAAGCTCCAGGGCAAAGAGGTCGGGCTCCCGAGTGTAGCGATAGCAGCCCCGGTAACCGATCATGGGGTTGTCTTCCCGGGGCTCGAACTGCTCGCCCCCCTGGAGGCCGCGGAACTCGTTGGAGCGGAAATCCATGGTTCGGTAGATCACCGGTCGGGGATGAAAAGCGCGAGCGAAGACGCGCAGCCTGCCGGCCATTCGGGCGACGAACTCGTCGCCGCGGCCCTGTTGGAGGAGCAGGCGCGGGTGGGTGTTGTCCAGGGCCGCCAGGAGCATGAACTCGGCCCTGAGGAGACCGACCCCGTCCACGGGCTGCCGCGCCACCTCTTCCGCCAACTCGGGCTCGCCCAGGTTCACGTACAGTCGGGTCGCGGTCACTGTGGGTGCCGGCGGTGGTGGGGGGGCTACCGGCGGTGGGGGTGCCGGCCTTGCCTCGGGGAGGGCGCCGGCCAGGATCGTTCCCTCGCGGGCGTTCACGGTGATGACCATGCCGTCTTTGAGGGCTTTGGTGGCCTCCCTCGTCCCGACGATGCAGGGGATGCCCAGCTCCCGAGAGACGATGGCCGCATGGGAGGTCATGCCGCCCGCGTCGGTGATGATGGCCGCCGCCCGGCGCATGAGGGGCACCCAATCCGGCGCCGTCATGGTCGTGACCAGGATCTCGCCCTGCCGGAGCTTCTCACCCTCGTCGGTCGACAGGAGCACCCGGACCGTGCCCGTCGCCATGCCCGGGCTGGCCCCAAGCCCGTGAAGCAGGACTTGCCCCTTCTCCGCCGGTGCCGGCATCTTCGCCTTCTCGATCAGGGTGGTCACCGGCCGGGTCTGCACCAGGTAGATGGTGCCCTTCTCGATGGCCCATTCGGCGTCCTGGGGTGATCCGTAGTGGGACTCATCCTGCCTGCCCAACTCCGCCAGGGTGCGGACCTCCTGCTCGGTGAGCACCTGGGCTGCCGCCTTCTCCTCCGGCAGGTCGACGCGGGTGTTCTCTCCCGTTCGCTCGTCGCGCACCAGCATGAACCCCTTGTTCCCGATCACCTGGCGCGCCAGGGTCAGGCTTTCCTTGTCCACCTCGTAGCGATCCGGGGTGACCTGGCCGCCAACCACCACTTCGCCGAGGCCCCAGGCCGCCTCGATGACGAGGGTCCTGGGGTCGTTGGTCGCGGGATCCACCGTGAACAGGACGCCCGATTTGTCGGCGTTGACCATCTTCTGGACGATGACGGCGATCACCTGCTCGCCCGCCAACCCCTGCTTGACCCGATAGAACAGCACCCGCGCACCGAAGAGCGAGGCCCAGCAGTCCTTCACCTGCTGAACCAGTTCGTCCGGGCCGTGCACGTTGAGGAAGCTCTGGAACATGCCCGCGAAGGAGAACTGGGCGGTGTCCTCGACGGTGGCGGAGGAGCGCACGGCCACGGATCGG
>JAJZQR010000380.1 GCA_021806765.1 Chloroflexota bacterium
ACAAGCCCTTCGTGGACGGGGTGCTGGACACCTCCAGCCCGCAGGCGAAGAAGGCGCTGGAGATGGTCGCTCAGTACTACAAGTCGATGCCCGCCTCCTCGGCCGACGACCTGGGCGCCGCCAAGGCGTTCCAGACCGGCAACGTCGCCATGGAGATGTACTGGCCGACCCAGGTGCTGCGAGGCTACCAGGCCGGTCTCCCCAAGGACGACGTGGCCTACTCCGCGCTGCCCGTCGGGACTCGGAGCGCCACTATCGCCTGGACCGGTGGCTCGATGATCCCCAAGTACGCCCAGAATAAGAAGGAGGCTATCCGCTTCATCACCGAGGGGCTGCGCACCGCGAAGGCCGACAAGTACAACATGGACAACTGGAAGCTGGTACCCTACAAGTCGGCCACCGAGAAGCTGAAGGCCAGCGCCCCCGACTGGTACGGTCCCGTCATGGAGCAGGCCAAGGAGGCGCTGCCGATCCCGCTCAACATCTACTACAACAACATCGAGTACCCGGCCTTCAACGACGAGATCCAGAAGCTGGCGATGGGCAGGCAGTCAGTGGACGACACGGTGAAGACGCTGACCACCCGCATCCAGCAGGAGATCGAGAAGACCAAGAAGCGGTAAAGAGAGGCCGTGGGGCCTGCCGCCATTAGCGGCAGGCCCCACTTCACTCCACCCTCTAGCTGGGGGTTAACCAGTGGCTGATATCGCCTTAACCCGAAGAACAGTCTCTAAAGGGGGCATCCTGAGCGAGATCTGGCGAGGGCGGATGGCCTATCTCTTCCTGTTGCCGCTGCTGGCCTTCTACCTGACCTTCACCCTCTGGCCGCTGCTCCGCTCTGTTTGGCTCTCATTCACCGACTACGAGTTCCTGGATCCTCGCTCCGGCGACTTCGTCGGCTTGGCCAACTACCTGGAGTGGCTGAAGGATCCGGCGGTCCCCGAGACCCTCTGGATAGCCATCCAGTTCACCCTCATGTACGTGGCCGCCAGCACCCTCTACGCCTTCATCGTGGCGGTGCTGCTGGACAGGGTGAAGAGCGCTAACACGGCCACCGTCTACAGGGTCTTCTTCTTCCTTCCGGTGGTGCTCCCCTCGGCGGTGGTGTACTACGTCTGGAAGTGGATGTACGATGCCAGCTACGGGGTCTTCAACCACCTGCTGATCGACGTCCTCCATCTGCCGATCCAGCCCATCGGCTGGCTGACGGATCCCGACGTGGCGCTGAAGTCGCTGGTGATGATGAGCACCTGGGAGCTGATGGGCACCACCATGATGCTGTTCCTGGTGGGGCTGAACAATATCTCCAACGACCTGTACGAGGCAGCCAAGATCGACGGGGCGAGCGAGTGGCAGTCGCTGCTCCACATCACCCTGCCGATGCTGAAGCCGATCTTCCTGATCATCGTCGTCATGCGGCTCCGGGTGCTGGGGATCGTGGTGGAGCCGCTGGTGATGACCCTGGGAGACCCGCTGCGCAGCACCATGACCTACGGCCTGCACGCCTACTTCACCTCTTTCCAGTGGGGGAACTACCGCATCGGTTATGGGGCCACCTGGTTCGTCCTGTTGGGTATCCTCTCCACCCTGCTGGCCTTCGCCGGGTGGAAGCTGCTGGGCCGCAGGCCCGAGGAGTGAGGGGAGGAGAAGATGATCAACCCGCAAAAGCTGCTCGGCAAGCTGTTCGTCTACGGCGCCCTCTCCCTGGCGGCGGCGGCGGCCGTCTTCCCCTTCTTCTGGATCACCTGCGTGGCCATCCGCCCCATCACCGAGACCTATAAGACCCCCATCACCATCCTTCCCCACGCCCTCACCCTGGAGAACTTCGACCAGGTGTTGACCAAGCTGCCCAACATGGCGACTTTCTACCGGAACAGTCTGATCATCACCGGCATCACCGTGCTGGGGGTAGTGTTGATCTCCGGTTTGGCGGGCTACACCTTCGCCCGGCTGAAGTTCCCCGGCAGGAATCTGCTGTTCTGGGCCGTGCTGTTCTCCATGTTCCTGCCCATCACCATCGGGCTCCCCGCCCTCTACGAGATGGAGGCCAAGTTTCACCTGCTGAACTCCCTGCAGGGTCTGATCATGCCCTACATAGCCATGCAGCTGGCCGTCAACGTCCTGATCATGCGGGGGGTCTTCGCCGCCATCCCCCAGGACCTGGAGGACGCCGCCATCATCGATGGCTGCAGCCAGTGGGGGGTGTTCCAGCGGATCATGATGCCGCTGGGCGCCAGCGGCCTGGTCACTGTGGCCATCTTCACCTTCGTCCCGGTGTGGGGGGAGTACCTGCTGGCGGTCACCTTCGTCGACTCGGCCCAGGTGATGCCGCTGGCGGTGGGGATCAAGCTGCTGCAGAGCAGCCCCGCCACCGCCGAGTGGACCTTCCCCGTGGCGGCCGCCGCAGCGCTGATCACCTTCGTTCCGGCGGCCCTGATCTTCATCGTCCTCCAGAAGTGGTTCACCAAGGGGCTGATGGAGGGGGCGCTGAAGTTCTAGACCACCGCGTGCCCGCGCTCCCTCGCGGTCGAGGGCGGGGCAGGGGTGTTGCTCCCCTGCCCCGCCGCTGGTAGCCGCCGATCGGCGCTACTTGGGCATGGGGGCGGCGGGGGGGACGATGGCGCCGGCGACGCCGGTGGCGTTGGTCCCCCCGGTGGAGCCAAGCTTCTGAAAGTACATGGTGCGTTCAACCACCGTCGGGTGCTTGGTGGTCACCTTCGCGGAGAGGGCCTTGTCCGGTATCAGATTGTTCACGTTGATGCTCAGCTTGCAGAGTGGAGATATCTGGAAGTTGTGGGTTATCACCTGCCCGCTCTCCAGCTGGAAGTCGATCCTGGCCGTCTCGGGCTCGTCGGGGTTGGAGGCGAAGATGGCGATCACCTCGGTGAAGGGGGGCTGGGTGGAGCCTTCCGGCAGGTTCCACTCTTTGGACGGGCCAATGGACCCCGGGCTGGCCGTGGCGCCCCTCGGCTCCGAGCCGAAGTACATGGAGCGCTCGGCGACAATCGGCTGCTGTGACATTACCGAGATGTCGAATGAGTTGTTGGGCAGCACGTCGTTCAGGAAGATAGTCCGGCGGCTGTTGGATGGTAGGGTCTGCTGCAGGGTCGTCTGTTTTCCGGTCGTGTCGAACAGCATGATTGTGACCGGGCTGTCGATCGGATTCGGGTTCTGCAGCAGGAGGAAGGTGTCGAAGGGCATCGGCGACTGCAACGAGGATCCCTCGGCGAACATCCAGCGGTTGTCCGGCGCCGTGACTCCGGCAGCGGTGGTAGCGGCGTTGCCGGGGAAGCGGAACATGGAGCGCTCTGCGACGACGGGCTGGTCGCTATCCACCTTGATGGAGAACTCCTTGTCGGGTAGCAGCTGGTTCACGAAGATGCTGGTGCGAGAGGTGGGGGCGAGGGCCCCGAGGGCCTGCACCACCGGCGGCTCGTTGGGCAGCATGTAGGTGATGGTGGTGTTGGCCGGAACCAGGTTGGGGTTCTGGATCAGCACCCAGGTGTGGAAGGGCGACACGGTAGCCCCCTCAGCGAACAGCCACTGCTTGCTCGGGGCCGGGATGCCGGTGATGTCGCTGCCATCGAAGCCGACAAACATGGAGCGTTCGACGAAGATCTCGCCAGGGGAGTCGACCCTGGTGGAGAAGGCGGCGTTCGGCAGGATCTGGTTGGCGAAGATGCTGACGCGGGTGTTGGCTCCCACGTTGACGGTGTGGGCATGGATGGGTCCACTCTCCGACTGGAAGGTGAAGGTAGCCCAAGTGGGTTTGTCGGTGGGGTTCTGCACCAGGAACCAGGTATCGAAGGGCGGCTGAGTGGAGCCCTCGGCGAAGAAGTAGGTGGAGGCCGGCTCCATGGAAGGTGCGTCGATAACGTCGGCCTCCGCGACCGCGAGATGGGATGCCAGGGCGAGGGCCAGGACGAGTCCCCCAACCCGCCAGAGATAGGACTGAGATCGCATGATGAGTCTCCTTTGGAAGGTCTCAGCATCAATAGAGATGGCCCCGGCGGCCACAACATAGAGACCGGGCGCATAGCAGTGTGCCCCCACCTGCACAAGTCAACAGAATATACTGCAATATATTCCTATCGACTACAACTTAATGGAGCTGCAAGGGCTGTGCCACCTGATTGACCTGGATTGGAGGAAGGACGGTGGACGACAGGCGGTTTGCCGGCATTTTCTCATACCTTGTGTCTCCCATCGACGAGGCCACCGGTCGGGTCCGGGAGGGCGTGCTGCGAGATCTGGTGGAGCACCTGATCGCCGCGCAGGTCCACGGCCTCAGTCCCCTGGGCAGCACCGGCGAGTTCGCCTACCTCACCTTCGAGCAACGGCGAGAGATCGTGCGGGTCACGGTGGAGGCGGCGGCGGGACGCGTCCCGGTGGTGCCCGGCGTGGCGGCCTACTCCACGGCCGATGCCGTCCGGCAGGCCCGCGCCTTCGTGGAGCTGGGCGCCGACGGCCTGGTAACGATCGCCATCTTCACCTTCGTGCCCGTGTGGGGGAGTACCTGCTGGCGGTCACCTTCGTCGACTCGGCCCAGGTGATGCCGCTGGCGGTGGGGATCAAGCTGCTGCAGAGCAGCCCCGCCACCGCCGAGTGGACCTTCCCCGTGGCGGCC
>JAJZQR010000381.1 GCA_021806765.1 Chloroflexota bacterium
ATAATCGCTGAGCAGTAACAGGTAGAAACTTTCGAAACTTTCGAATGGTTGAGTCATAGGGCCGGTCGCCTTGATTCATTTCCTCCCCTCCAATACTATGATGCATCGGCCGGCTGGTGGGCCGGCCCATTCAACGGAAAGAGGTGCTCTCAGCTATGGCAGCTCCGTCTAAAGATCCCATCGTGATCCGCGAGAGGGACGTGAAACCCTTCGTCGCCCCATCGCCCGACCACCGATCCCTGAGGATCATGCTCTCCCCCAAGCGTGAGCCCGTGGCGCCCGGCCTGGCCTTCGGCATCGTCGAGGTGAAGCCGGGCCCGGTCCCGCCTCCCCACTCCCACGCCACTACCCAGGAGGCCTGGTACTTCATCTCTGGCCGGGGGCAGATCCGGGTGGGGGACAGGACCATCGAGGTGGAGCCGGGGACCGTGGTGGTGTCGCCACCCCAGGTGGAGCACCAGCTGATCAACACCGGGACCGAGCTGCTCAAGGCGGTGTTCCTCTTCACCCCGGCGGGCGACGAAGAGCCGCTGTTGGTGGAATGAGGGGAGTTCCTGTCACCCTGAGCGAAGTGACGGGTCTTCGGAGAGATGCTTCGCTTCGCTCAGCATGACACCCATAACCGGGCTTGGAGCAGCCTTGTGGTCCGGCCCTTGCGTGGCTAGCAGCCGAAATCGGGCGAAGGCTGCTATAATAGAAGTTCCGTGACGGCAACAAGCCAGTAGCCAATTCCCATTCAGGAGTCTTAGACTTGCAAGACCTTCCCGAGCGGAGCACCACCCACCCCCAATCCGAGGAGCAGCCCGCCGAGGCCGTCGCTGCCGCGACCGAGCAGGCGGCTGAGCCTCAGGTCCAGGAGCCCGAGGCGGCCGAGCCCCAGGCGACCGAAGCGGCAGCCCCTCAGGCCGAGGAGCAGACACCGGCCCCTGCAGAAGCCCCCGAGACCCCCGCTGAGACCACCCCAGCCCCTGCTCGCCCCGCCAAGCCGACAGGTCCGCGACTGGCTGCGCTACGACCGGGCAGCGTGGTAGAGGGCAAAGTCACCCGCATAGAGCGGTACGGAGCCTTCGTCGATCTGGGTCTGGTCGAGAAGCGGGACGGTTTGATCCACATCTCCGAGCTGGCACCCTATCGAGTTCGCCGCGTGGAGGACGTGGTGCGCGTGGGAGATGATGTTCGCGCCCGTGTGGTCTCCGTGGACCCCGGTCGCGGCAGGATCGCCCTATCCCTCAACGACGTGGATGCGGCGGAGTACAGCGCACAGGCAGCTGCCCCTTCCAACGAGCCTACCCTCACGGCCATGGCCGCGGCCTTCGAGCAGGCTTACGGTCGACTGCGGGAGAAGGAGGGCCAGCAGCAGCCCAACGGTTCGCGCCAGGGCCAGGGGGACAAGAAGAGGCGCGAGCAGGAGATGCTGATGGAGAAGTTCCGCACGTCGGGAAGGTAGCTTCCGGACCTCTTGCGGGACCTGTTGCGGGGACTCCCCTAGCTGGTGTAGCCTACGGGCGGCGCACCTCTCTTATGTTCAGCCAACCATACATCTTCTTGACGCTCATGGTGGCCCATGCTAGCATGCGGCTCGGTATCCCACATTCTAGTACCACGCCAAGGAGATGAAGGTGCTCACTTCCGCTGACGTAAAGGGTGTTATTGCCGCCATCGTCACCCCCTTCGACGCCAATGGCCAGGTCAATCCTCCAGCCATCGAGACCATAGTCGAGTACCTGGTGTCCAACGGCGTCCACGCCATCATGACCACCGGGGGCACCGGCGAGTTTCCCATGATGCTGCGGGAAGAACGGAAGTACGTCACCCAGCTCGTCGCCGAGCAGGTCAACAAGCGAATCCCGGTCATTGCCGGCACCGCCTCTTGCAGCACCCAGGAGACCCTTCTGTTGATGGAGGACGCGGCCGAGGCGGGGGCCGATGCGGCCATCGTCGTCGCCCCCTACTACTTCAGGCTGCCCGAGGACACCCTCTACCGCTATTACGTGGAGATGGGCGATCGGGGGGCTTTGCCCGTCATTCTCTACAACAACCCCCTGTACACGGGGAACAACCTCTCCACGGCCACCATGGCCAGGCTGGCCGGCCACCAGCGGATCATCGGGGCCAAGCAGAGCAATTCCAACATGGGCGAGCTGGTGGAGCTGGTCCGGTTGGCCGGCGATAAGATGGCTGTCACCACCGGCATCGACAGCCAGTTCTACCCTGCCCTCTGCATCGGTGCCACCGGGATCTTCTCCACAGCCGCCTCGGTGATCCCCAAGCAGATGGTTCAGCTGTACGATCTCTTCCGACAGGACCGGCGAGACGAGGCCCTGGCTCTCCACATGAAGCTGCAGATCCTGAACCGCTTCCTGGAGTACGACCCCGGCTACGTGGCCCCGGCCAAGGAGGCCCTCATCATGATGGGCTACCCGGCCGGCCCGGTCCGCCAGCCTCAGCCCGACCTCACGGCCGAGGAGCGGAAAGGGCTGCGCCGGGCGCTGGAGGAGTTGGGGCTGGTCAACGGAGGCTTGAATGGCTGAGGAAGCAGCAGGCGGCGCCAGGGTGATGGCCAGCCCCAAAGGGTTGAAGGAGTTCTGCACGCAGCTGCTGCAGAAGCTGGGAGTGCCACACCAGGAGGCGGAGGTCACGGCAGATACCCTGGTGTCGGCAAACCTGCGCGGCGTGGACACCCACGGCGTGATGCGGATGACCTACTACACGGCGAAGCTGAGATCCGGCGTGATCAAGCCGAAGGTCGACCTGACGCCGATCAGGGAGACCATCGCCACGGCCTTGCTGGACGGCCACGACGGGATCGGGCAGGTGATCAGCCACAGGGCCATGCAGATCGCCATCCGGAAGGCCAAAGAGGCGGGTATCGCCTACGTCTCGGTGCGAAACAGCAACCATCTGGGGGCCTGCGCCTACTACTCCATGATGGCCCTTCCCCACGACATGATCGGCTTCGTCTTCACCAACGCCTCCCCTCGCCTGGCACCCACGGGCGGGACCGAGCGGCTCTTCGGCAACAACCCCTGGTCCATCGCCGTGCCCGCAGGCCGGCAGCTACCGGTGGTGCTGGACATGGCCAACAGCGTGGTCGCCGCCGGCAAGATCCGCGTCCTCCAGAAGGAGGGAAAGCCGATCCCCGAGGGCTGGGCCCTGGACGTGGACGGGGTGCCCACCACGGATCCCGAAAAGGCCCTCAAGGGGATCCTGCTGGCCATCGGTGGCTACAAGGGGTACGGGATCACCCTGATAGTGGACCTGCTGACGGGGGTGCTGGCCGATTCCGCCTACGGCCCCAGGGTGAAGGGGATGGAAGCCGAGAACGAGGTGGCTCACATCCCACTCCTTCGTAGCGCTGAACCTCTCGGCCTTCGACGAGGTGGCGGCCTTCAAGGCCCGGATGGACTCCTACATCGGGGAGATCAAGGGCTCCCGCAAGGCCAAGGGGGCCGACACCATCTACCTGCCGGGCGAGCTGGAGTTCCTGAGGGAGCGGGAGCGACGGGAGAAGGGCATCCCTCTCCAGGCCAAGGTGGCCGAGGAGCTGCGGGCCATCGGGCGGGAGTACGGGGTGCCGATCGAGCTGTGACATGGGCGGATGCCCAGACAGGGTAAGCGCCCAGAGGACCGCCATCTGCTACTAGCTTCTTCGGCTGAGGCCGAAGCCCTGGAATGAGGGCCGGAAAGGGGTCACGGGCTGGGGCCGAGGGCTGAGAATTGCTCTCGACCCCGACCCCCAAGCGCCCGGATCCCAGTTCTCCTGACCCTTGCGCCGTAAGCCGGTCACCGATGGCTGACCCCTGAGCGCTTACCAGTAGACTATCGGCAAGTTCCGCCGGAACTTTAGGGATCGGGCGGCGGACAGCAGCTCCAGGGAGACTTGCGAGCGGAGGGCGCCCGGCGGATCGGCCCTGCACTCGGCTTGACTCGTACACACGATGGGCGCACACCGATGGAGTCGGACATGTACGCACAATCGACGCACGCCGGTTCTAGTATGCCTTTTTCTGGACCGATTCCTGCAGAGCCCATACGGGCTATCCCAGTCATCCAAGCGGAGGCCTGCTTCCTTGGCAAAGAAGGTGCTGATAGTCGAGGATGAGCCGGAAATCCAAGAGGTAGAACGGATGGTGGTGGAGGATCTGCTGGGCTGCGAAGTGGCCCTGGCCTCCACCGGAGAGGAAGCCCTGGATAAGGTGGCCGAGGGTCCCCCGGACCTGGTGGTCCTGGATCTGATCCTGCCGGGCATCGATGGGTTCACCGTGGCGTCTCGCATGCGGGCCCAGCCCAACTTCACCGGCACCCCCATCCTCGCCCTGAGCGGCCTCACCAGGGGCGAAGACAAGGAGAAGGCGCGAGCCGCCGGCTGCGACGACGTGCTGGACAAGCCCTTCGACCTGGACGCCCTCATGGCCAAGATCGAGGGGCTGGTGGGCAGCTGCTCTCCGGCCCGCAGCGATTGAGCGGGGGGCGGCCCGATGGTATAATCCCAACCCGGACATCGAACCTGATAGAGGAGGAAGGTGGACTGGAACCCCAAGCGCTGGCCAGAAGGATCGTCGACATCGCTTCCGAGAAGCAGGCGGTCGACGTGGTCATGCTCGATCTCCGCGACGTTTCGCT
>JAJZQR010000382.1 GCA_021806765.1 Chloroflexota bacterium
GGCTGGGAGACCTGATGAGAGAGCACTGACCGCCCAAGACCCTCACCCAAACTTGGCCGCGGACCCATAGAACCATATCCTGGCCCTCGCGGCCAAGTTACGGGTTAAGTCACAATCCTCTCCAGATCGCTCTTCCAGCTTTTGCCATAGGGCGGGTTGGAGAGCATGAAGTCGAACTCCAATGAGCGGAAGGCGTCGTTGGAGAGGGTGGAGAACTCAGGGCCACCCCGAATATTGTCCGCCGCGTCTCCCTCGCCCTTGAGCAGAAGATCCGCCTTGCAGATGGCGTAGGTCTCAGCGTTGATCTCCTGGCCGTAGAGGAGGGTGGAGACCTGCTTGCCGCGCTCGGCTGCCAGATCTTTGAGTGTCTCCTCGGCGACGGTAAGCATCCCGCCGGTGCCACAGGCACCATCGTACAGGAGATAGGTGCCCGACTCGATCTTCTCGGCGATGGGCAGGAAGATCAGCCTCGCCATCAGCTTCACGGCATCCCGAGGCGTCCAGTGCTCGCCCGCCTCCTCGTTGTTCTCCTCGTTGAACCGCCGGACAAGCTCCTCGAAGATCGTCCCCATGGCGTGGTTGTCCAGGCCGGGGTGCTTCACCGTGCCGTTGCCGTTGGGGACGGGGAGCGGGCTGAGGTTGATGGACGGGTCGAGGAACTTCTCGATGAGCGTGCCGAGTGCGTCCGCCTTGGAGAGACGGGGGATCTGGTTGCGGAACTCGAACTTCTCCAGGATATCCTGGACGTTGGATGAGAAGCCGTCCAGGTAGGCTTCGAAGTCGGCCTTGAGTTGCTGCTGGTTGGCCCGGGCGCGTAGATCACGGAGGGTGAACGGAGAGGTGTTGTAGAAAGCCTGGCCTGCCGCCTGTCGGAGCCCCTGCTCTTGGTTGGCTATGCCCGCCTTGTCCAGCCGCGCCTTCATGTCCAGCACGGCCTGCTTGGTGGGCTCCAGCACCGCGTCCAGGCGGCGCAGCACGGTCATAGGCAGGATAACGTCCCGGTACTTACCCCGAACGTAGAGGTCGCGCAGAACGTCGTCCGCGATACCCCAGATGAAGTTGGCAATCCAGTTAAGCTGCGGCTGTTCCTCCATGCGGCTCTCCAGTGGGGACGGTTGGTAGGGCATACATGTGTCGTCGCGCCAGTGTAGCAGCGAAGCCCGCTCCGAGCAACGACGTGCCTGAAGATCCCGCGTCGTCGATGTCCAAAGCACTGGTCCCTTTCCTGCAGGCATCCTCCTGACGGTGGGGAGTCCATCGGTCCTCTTGCCAACGAGGTGAGCTATGGCCGCGGAAAGGGATCGGGAAACAGCGCAGGAGAGGGCGAAGAGGCCGGGAAAGCCAGCCAAAGTCGTCGCGAACGCGAATGCCGAGCGGCGACGGACCGAGGCAGCGGAGGCCCAGGCTCGTCTGGCGGCCATAGTCGAATCCTCCGAGGACGCCATCATCGAGAAGGCCCTGGACGGGATCATCACCAACTGGAACCCGGCGGCCCAGAGGCTCTACGGCTACAGTGCGGCGGAGGTCATCGGGAAGTGCATATCCGTCATCTTCCCTCCCGATCGCTCGGAGGAATTGGCCTTCATCCTGGAGAAGATCCGGCGAGGGGAGCGGGTCGAGCACTACGAGACCGTGCGGCAACGAAAGGATGGGAGCCGTGTCGACGTCCTGATCGCCGTTTCGCCTGTTAGGAACGTAGCCGGAAGGATCGTGGGAGTCGCCACCACCGCACACGACATCACGGAGCTGCGCGCGCTCCAGGAGCAGCGAGAGGATCTGGTCAGGATGGTCTCTCACGACCTGCGGAGCCCGTTGACGGCGGTGCAGGGCCAGGCCCAGCTGTTGGCCCGGATGCTGGTCCGGAGTGGCCAGGATGGCCGGCTGCGGCAGAGTGCCGAGGCGATCTTCACCAGCGCGCGCCGAATGAACTCCATGATCCAGGATCTGGTGGACATGGCGCGGATAGAGTCGAGACAGCTGCAGCTGAAGACCAGACCGCTGGGTCTACGCTCCTTTGTGGCGGACTTGAGACAGAGGCTGGAGGACGTCCTCGACCTGGAGCGGCTGCGGGTGGAGATACCGGTGGACCTTCCCCCGGTCTCGGCGGACCCGAACCGGCTGGAGCGTATCCTGACCAATCTGCTCAGTAACGCCCTGAAGTACTCGCCCTCGAATACGGAGGTGGTGTTGATGGCCCGCCGCACCGACGGGGAGGTAGTGGTCTCCGTGATCGACCAGGGGGTAGGGATAGCTGCTCAGGACCGTGTCCGCATCTTCGATCGCTACTACAGAGCCAGGGGTGCCAGACAGGCGGAGGGATTGGGCCTCGGGCTGTTCATCACCAGGATGCTGGTGGAGGCCCATGGGGGCCGAATTTGGGTAGAGAGCGAGCCCGGGAAGGGTAGCCGTTTCTCCTTCACCCTGTCGCTGGCCTGAGGGTGTGCCCCACGGCCGGTCATCTCCTTTGTCGAATGCCTCTTCTCCGCTATACTGGTCCCGCAACAACACCGCAGCCTGGCTGCGCCATGGCGGAGAGCCAGGACTTGTGGATGAGAGTGAAGAGTGGGGTTGAAACAGGGATGGAGAAAGCTTTGCCATCGTACAAGAAGGTCCTGGTTCCCTTTGACGGTTCGCCCGGTTCCTCCAAGGCTCTGCGGCGGGCCCTCGCACTGGCCCTGCTGCAGGACGCCGAGATCACGGCGCTGACCGTGGACGAGCACCTCCCTCGCTACGCCAAGGGGGTGGGCGAGGTGGAGGAAGAGGATCAGCTCAGAGAGAGCTACTTCGCCGGCTTGAGACAGCAGGCCCTGGCGGCGGCCGGGTCGCAGGGCGTCAGCCTGGAAGTCGCGACCGAGGTCGGCCACCCGGCTCAAACCATCCTGCGGTACGCCGAACAGCAGGGGATCGACCTCATAGTGATCGGCCATTCCGGTCACTCGGGGGTATGGGGGACGCTGCTGGGAAGCACCACGGCCCGAGTGGTGGATCAAGCCGCCTGCGACGTGCTGGTGGTGCGGTAGGGGAGGTGCGGCATGACCGGCAGGGCGATGTTTCTGATTCGGGTCAAGCCTGGAGAGGAGGACGAGTTCGAGCAGAAGTGGAAGGAGGCTCTGAGCGATCTCAAAGCCCACAAGGGCTTCCGATCTCGGGAGTTGATTCGGGTCGCCGATGGGGTGGGAACCTACGTGGTCCTCTCCGAGTGGGATTCCCCCGAGGACTACTTCGCCTGGCGCAACAGCCTGGAGCGGGCTCGGGTCTATGGGGACGACCTGTCGCCCCACTTCGCGGCGCCGCCGATCACCGGTGTGGGCGAAGTGCTGTTACGAATGGAATAGCTACCCTGGCTATCGGGCGATCCTGAGCAGCTCCAAACCCAGGTTGACGCTCAGGTTCATGACGTCGAGCACCCGGTTTATCCGGATGCCCTGCCGCTGGTTCTGGATACGGTGCACGCACCAGGAGCTGGTTATCGGCTCGCCTTTCTGCGCATCGAAGGTGTCTGTTCGCTCGATGACGATGTGAGGGAAGCGGGTGGGGAAATCCCGCCTCTGATAGATGAGACCCTGCGTCTCGTCCTCCCATTGGGCCATGGGGCCGCCGTCGGATCCGTCGTGGAGGAACCGGATGGTGCAGGAGAGGATCTCTTCCACCTTGGAGAGACGAAGCGCCCGGGTGTCCACGGTCTTGGGTACGGGCACAGCGCCCAACCGATTCGGCTCTCGATGGTACTTGGTCAGCAGATCCAGCATGTCGCGGTCGCCCTTCAGCAGCCCCATCAGGGTCTCTCGCACGTGGACCCCGTAGCGCCTCTCGTTCGGATTGAAGTCGGGCAGCGGGTTCAGCCCCAGCAGTTGGTCGGCGTCGGACTCGATCCTGGCCATGTCTCACCTCTTCCTCGAAAGCTGAGGAAACCACGGAGACACGGAGAGCGCTGAGCCGCTTGCACGGCCGCAGTGGAAGGCTCCTACTCTTACGCCTCCGTGTACTCCGTGCCTCCGTGGTGTTCTGTTAGCCGTTCCCTACCACCCCTAGCGGTGGAATGGGCCGACCAGCTTGTCCCACAGATGTTGTGGGATCTCGCTCTTCGGCACGTAGCAGGAGTCCTCGGGGATCAGTGCGCCCGATTCGCCCCGGATCACTCCTAGCTCCGGGTGGGATATGTCGAAGTAGATCTCCTCTCCGTTCATGGGCTCCCCTGTGCGGCAGTAGCTGATCTCCCGCAGTTCGTCGTCGGAGAAGCTCTGCAGCCACTCGTACCGTTCCTTCAGCTTATCCGCGGTCTGCCTGCGGATAGTCGGCCGACCCGGTCCCTTGCCTTGGCTCATCGTCCTACCTCCTCGCCCCCTGACCTTGCCGTGATTGGAGGGGCGCTGTTCCATCGGTCAACGTCGACGGAAGGTCGAAAGGGTGCAACGGGCGTGCCAGGCCACTGGCACCGGACTTGCTCCATCACCCTCCCTACAAAGGCGCGTGTCCGGGGCGCCCTGGCCAGGACTGAGGACTGTGGACTGAGGGGCGTGGGATTCTGGCTCAGTCCTCGGTCCTGAGTCCTCAGTTGACTGGGGGTTCAGGTCGATGGTGCAGCAGGTGGTGGAGAAACCAGTAATAGAGA
>JAJZQR010000052.1 GCA_021806765.1 Chloroflexota bacterium
TGACTATGCCCTGGGCGTCCAGCCCGTACTTGGCTCGGAGGGCGGTAGGATTTCCGTGCTCCACAAACTCGTCCGGCACCGCGAGAAGCTCCACGGGGACGCCGGCCATTCCGTGGGCCGCCAGCAGCTCCAGTACGGCGGACCCGAATCCGCCCGCTGCCACGTTCTCCTCCACCGTCATCACCCGGCCGCAGCGCCGCGCCACCTCCAGGATCAGCCCCTCGTCCAGCGGTTTGAGGAAGCGAGCATCGACTACGGCGCAGCTCACCCCCTGCTCTGACAGGCGGTAGGCCGCCTCCAGGGAGGGCGCCACGGTGTTCCCTATGGCCAGGATGGCCAGGTCGCGCCCCTCCCGCAGCAGTTCGCCCTTCCCGATGGGGAGGACGCGGAGATCCTCTTCCATGGGCACTCCCACGCCGGCTCCCCTGGGGTAACGCAGGGCGAAAGGCCCTAGCCCCTCGGAGACGTACTGGATCCCCGTATGCACCAGCAGCTGCAGCTCGTTCTCATCCCGGGACGCAGCCACCACCAGCTCGGGAACCACCCGCAGAAAGCTGAGGTCGAACAGCCCCTGGTGGGTCTTGCCGTCGTCGCCCACGATCCCGCCTCTGTCGATGCCGAAGAAGACGGGCAGCTTCTGAATGCATACGTCGTGGATCACCTGATCGTAGGAGCGCTGCAGGAAGGTGGAGTAGATGGCCGTGACGGGCGCCAACCCGTGGGCGGCCAGGCCGGCAGCGAAGGTCACCGCGTGCTGCTCCGCGATCCCGACGTCGAAGACCCGAGAGGGAAACTCCTGGGCCGCCACGGCGAGGCCGGTGCCGTCGGGCATGGCGGCGGTGACGGCGACCACTTTGGGGTTCGATCGCATCTCTCGAGCCAGCGTCTTGCCGAAAACCCCGGTGTAGCTGGGCGCCGTTCGCTTGCCGGTGCCGTTGGGCGCCACGCCGTGCCACTGGGTGGCATCCTCCTCGGCGGGACCGTAGCCGTGGCCCTTCTGGGTCTTGATGTGGATGACGGCCGGCTTGTTGTACTCCTTGGCCAGCTCGAAGGCCTCCTCCAGCTCCGCCAGGCTGTGGCCATCGATGGGACCGACGAAGGTGAAGCCCAGCTCCTCCCAGAGCAGGTTCGGCAGCACCAGGGCCTTCAAGCCGTGAAGAACCTTGCGGCCGGTATCGGTGGCCCCGGCCCCACCGGGCAACCGCTGGAGCACGTGGTCCACCTCCTCCTTGGCCCGATGGTACCTCGGATCGATCCTGAGCCGGTTGAGGGCCCGAGAGATGGCGCCGACGTTGTGGGCGATGGACATCTCGTTGTCGTTCAGCACGACGATCAGGCGGGTGCCCAGGTGGCCGGCGTGGTTCATCGCCTCCAGGGCCATGCCGCTGGTCAGAGAGCCGTCGCCGATCACCGCAATTACGTGGTGGCTCTCCTTCTTCAAATCGCGCGCTACCGCCATGCCCAGGGCAGCCGAGATGGAGGTCCCCGCGTGGCCGGCCCCGAAGGGGTCGTGGGGACTCTCCTCCCTGACCAGGAAGCCGGAGATGCCGCCATACTGGCGTTGGGTGATGAACTTGTCCCGGCGCCCAGTCAGCAGCTTGTGGACGTATCCCTGGTGCCCCACATCCCAGATGATCTTGTCGCGAGGGCTCTCGAAGACCCGGTGGAGGGCGATGGTCAGCTCCACGGCCCCCAGGTTAGACGACAGGTGGCCGCCCGTGACGGGGACGGTCTCCAGCAGGAACCGGCGAATCTCTTCCGCCAGCTGTTTCAGTTCGGCTAGCGAGAGCGAGGCCAGTTGACGGGGATCGTCTATGCGGTTCAAGATGGGGTAGTCTGGCAAGTCACACCCCCTTCCATCTAGAGGACAACACGTTGATGCTAGCAGAAATGAGCGTTAGAATCTACTTGACAGGGATCGACTGATGTAGGGAGGGGCCCTGTGCCCCTCCGCCCAGCGAGCGATGGCAGGACCGGGCGGCAGGGCAGAGCGCCCTGCCCTACATCCCCAAATCGCCGTGGTCTAACGCTAGATTGGGAGTTGCTCCGTGGAGATCATCCGAGCCACCCGCTACGCCGGCTTTTGCGGCGGCGTCAAGAGGGCATGGAAGCTGGCAACCCAGGAAGCCGCATCGGCCGGCGGGCCGGTCTACATATCGGGGAAGCTGATCCACAACAGCCCGGCCATGAAGGAGCTGGAGGAGAAGGGGATCGGAGTCCTGGACCTCTCCCGGGCCGAGGGCGTCGAGCCGGGGACCCCCTTCATCCTGCGGGCCCACGGGGAGGGTCCCGCCGTCTACCTGCGGGCACAGCAGCTGGGGCTACGGCTGATCGACGGCACCTGCGGCATCGTCCGCAGCGTGCAGCGTCGCGCCCGCGCCCTGGAGGAGCAGGGCTTCCAGGTGGTGCTGTTCGGCCACAGGAACCACCCCGAGGCTCGGGCCACCGTCGCCCACACCCAGAGAGGCATCATCATCGAGTCCGCCGAGGAAGCGGCCCAACTGGATCGCTACCCCAAGATCGCGGCCATCGCCCAGACCACATCCTCGGCCAGGGAGTACGTGGAGGTGTGTCGCATCCTGCGGACCAGGTGCGACCTCTTCGAGGACCAGGGCCACATCTGCGACTTCACCCAGCACGCCCAGGAGGAGGCGGCCGGCATTGCCGCCCAGGTGGACGCCATGGTGGTGGTGGGGGGCCGGGATAGCTCCAACACCCGCCGGCTGGTGGAGGTGTGCAGCGAGCACTGTCCCACCTATCAGGTGGAGACGGTCGGAGAGCTGCAGCCCGCCTGGTTCGAGGGCGTCACCCGCGTTGGGGTAACGGCTGGGGCGTCCACGCGCGACAGTGACGTCGACGCCGTCATACAGCGCCTCAACGAGATAGGTAACTGACTCCCCTTCTCCCTGGCAGGGAGAAGGGAGCAGGGGGATAAAGACTTGCCGATACAAAGAAGAACGACCAGACAGGTCAAGATCGGAGACGTCACCGTCGGCGGTGACGCCCCGATCCGAGTGCAATCGATGTGCAGCACCGACACCAGCGACCTGCAGGCGACCGTCGACCAGGTCATGCGGCTGGAGGATGCAGGCTGCGAGATCGTTCGTGTGGCCGTCCCCGACCGGGAGGCGGCCGGGGCCCTTCCGGGCATCAAGAGCCGCATCCACATCCCGCTGGTGGCGGACATCCACTTCGACTATCGGCTGGCGCTGGCGGCCATAGAAGCCGGCGTCGACAAGGTCCGGCTCAACCCCGGCAACGTCCTGGTGAAGCAGGGGTGGAAGGGGGTCGAGGCGGTGGTGGAGGCCGCCCGGGCCCGTCATATCCCGATTCGGATCGGCGTCAACAGTGGCTCCATCGAGGCTCCACTGCTGGAGAAGTACGGCTACCCGACGCCCGAGGCAGCGGTGGAATCGGCCATGGGCCACGTGCGGCTGCTGGAGAAGCTGGACTTCCACGACGTCGTCATCTCCGTGAAGTTCAGCGACGTGCCGAGGATGGTCGCTGCCTACCGGCTGCTGTCCCAGATCACCGATTACCCCCTGCACCTCGGGGTCACCGAGTCCGGCACCTCCTGGAACGGGACCATCAAGTCCTCCGTAGGGATCGGGACGCTGCTGGCGGAGGGGATAGGCGACACCGTGAGGGTATCCCTGACCACTCCGGACAAGACCGAGGAGGTTCGGGTCGCCTACGAGATCCTGAAGGGGCTGGAGCTGCGGGCCCGGGGTCCCGTGCTCACCTCCTGCCCCACCTGCGGCCGAACCGAAGTAGACCTGTTGAAGCTGGCCAGGCAGGTGGAGGAGGTGCTGTCCGGCGTGAAGACGGAGCTCCACGTAGCCGTCATGGGCTGCGTGGTGAACGGCCCCGGCGAGGCGGCGGAAGCCGATCTGGCCGTCGTCGGCGGCAAGGGGGTGGTCGCCCTCTATCGCAGGGGCAAGTTCCTCCGACGGGTGCCCGAGACCGAGGCCGGCCGGGCGTTGCTGGAGGAGATCAACGCCTGGGAAGCGGACCACCGGCAGTAGGCGGCAGCCGATGGGTGATAGGCGAACTGAGGCAGCCAGCTTCCCTCAACAGGAGTAATCGGCAGAAAGCGGCGGGAACTTGAGAGCGTATTCGTTCACCTCTCGGGCCACCCGCTGCCCCAACTCCACGGCGAAGTTGGTGCCCCGGTCCCAGGGGTAGACCTGGCTCATGCTGGCCCAGAAGAGGCCGCGGAGAGGCGTCGCCAGGGCCGGGATGTTGCGGGAGTGGTTCACCGGCACGATGGGCTGAGCGTACACCTCCCGGTGCAGCCAGCTGGCCCGCACCCAGGAGCGATCGAAGCTGGGGTTCACCTTCTTCAGGGCCGGCAGGAAGCGCTCCAGCAGATCCTCCTGGCTCAGCCGGAAGTACTCGTGGGAAGGCTCCAGGTAGTCGCCGCAGTAGATCAGGTGATCCCCGCCGTAGTGCTTCGGGTCCATCATGTTGGTGTGCTCCACCAGGGCGAGGAAGGGGAACTCGTCCTTGGGCATGTTCATCCAGTAGACGTCCTTGGTCAGGGCCCGGCGAAGGGCCAGGGTCATGACCACGGCGCCCAGGGAGTCCAGCTTCCGGATCTGGCTCAGGTAATCGGCCGGAAGCCGCGGGAGCAGCTTGCCAAGCAGCTGAGGGGAGCCCGTGGCGATGACGGCGTCGAAATCGGCCGCCATCCCCCCGGCAGGATCCAGCCCGGGGGCGGCCGTGACCTGCCAACGTCCCCCATCCATCTCGGTCAGGGCAGAGATGGGGGTGTTCAGCTCCACCCCAACGTCGGACCGCCGCACGTGATCCACCAAGGCGTCGACGAACCCCTGGAATCCCCCCTCGAAGTAGCCCAGCCGGAAGCTGCGGGTCTTCAACCGCGCCCACAGCCAGGCCATGTTGACCTGCTCCGCGTAGCGGCCGAACTTCCCCTCCAGCAGGGGGTAGACGAAGGCCCGGTATGCGGTCTCCCCCATCCAGCGGCGGGTCCAGTCGGCGGCGGTGGATCGCTCCAGGGGGCGCCAGTCCCGCACCAGGTACTTGAGGTAGGCCGACGCGGCGCCCATCCGCATCCGATCCGGCAGCGGCATGCCGGGGAAGGTCACCACGGAGAGACCGGTGGCCACCAGGTCGGGCACCGGCAGCCGCTTCCGCAGGGGGCCCAGCCGCAGGGGGAGGGCGTCCGATCCCCCCTGGAGGGCGTGGGGCCGCCCATTCCACCATTGGGCGGTAATCTGCCGGTAGAAGGCCAGCTTGTCGCCGTAGCCGATCTCCTCGACCAGGCCGCGGATGGCCGCGTCCGTCGTGAACAGGTGGTGGTAGAAGCGCTCCAGGGGATACTCCCAGCGCTCGTCCCGGAATCCGGAGGCGAGGCCCCCGGCCTGGGCCGCGGCCTCGTAGACGGTGACGGCGTGGCCCTGCTTCGCCAGCTCGTGGGCCGCGGTCAGCCCCGCGATCCCGCCACCAAGAATAGCGACTCTCACGGCGTCCCCCTCGGGTCAGAATACAACCCCCAGACTGTATCAGCCTTCGGGGGAAGGGGCAACTCTACCCAAGGTGCTCTCGAAACCAGTCCCCAGCCAGCATCGCCGCCTGCTGCAGGTAGGCCAGATCCGAAGGGTAGCGGTCGATGTCGGGCACCACGACCACCCTCTTCTCCCCCACCAGCGCCTCGTGGATCGCCAGGGCATCCTCCAGGACGGCTCGGTCCTCGGCCCCGACAATCAACAGGGTGGGGAGTGCCGTCCTCCGAAGGGCATCGAAGGTCCCCTTCGCCCGTGGGCAGCGCAGCACCAGCGCCCTGATGCGGGGATCCCTCTCGGCCCTCAGCACCACGGGCAGGGCACCGTCGCCCGCCCCGTAGGCTCCGACCCTCTTCACGTCGACGTCGGGTCTCCGCTCCAACTCCTCCAGGGCCGCGCCCACATCCCCCAACTGCTGCTCGGTGGTAGCATCCTCCGGGCTTCCCTCGCTCTGGCCCTGGCCCGTGAGGTCCAGCAGCATCACCGCCATGCCCTGCCCCACCAGCACCCCCGCAAGCTGGCGGTTGAGGGGGCTTTCCTTCTCCTCCAGCGGGTCGTGGGTGCAGACCACCGCCGGAAAGGGGCCGGGGCCGGAGGGCAACAGCAGGTCGGCCGCCAGCCGGAAGCCGCGGGGATTCTGAATGCGGAGCGCGATAGTGACTCCAGCCATCCTGGGGCTACCTCCTCGAACCCAAAGCGTGGCGCCTTCGGCATCTCGATTACATCGAGGTGGAGCCCCAACGGCAAGAGCCATTCCCCGGCCCCTCAATCAACAGCAGCGCAGGTTCAGGTCGGCGCCGCAGTGGCGGCATCGGCCGCCGGGGGCCACCCCCAGCATCTCGGTCCGGTAGCCGGTCCGGCGGATCGACAGCTTCCCGCACCCGGGGCAGAGGGTGTTCTCGGCGTCGGTTCCCGGCAGATTGCCGACGTAGACGAAGGATAGCCCCGCCTGGAGGCCGATCTCTCGAGCCTGGAGAAGGGTCGACACCGGCGTCGGCGACAGGTGACTCATCTCCGCGTGGGGGAAGAAGCGGGTCACGTGCCAGGGGGTCTCCGGTCCTAAGGCCTCAACTATCCATCGGGCGATGGAGGTCAACTGTTCGGGATCGTCGTTCACCGTGGGCACGACGTTGGTCACTACCTCCAGGTGCATGCCCCAACGGTGGCGGGCCCGCTCGGCCACCCGAAGGATCCCCTCCCATCGGGTTATCCCCGCCAGCTCCCGGTAGGCCCTGCCGGCGAAGCCCTTTACGTCGACTCGGTAGGCATCCAGGTAGGGCCCGATGGCGTCCAGCCCCGCTTCGGACAGGTAGCCGTTGGTCACGTAGGCGGTGTAGAGGCCCGCCTCCTTGGCCAGCCGGGCCGACTCCAGGGTGTGCTCCAGCCAGATGCCCGGCTCGTTGTAGGTCCAGGCGATCCCCGCGCAGCGATGCCGTCGAGCCAGCGCCACCGTCTCCTCCGGCGCGATCTCCTGGCCCCTTCCCTGGAGGGAGCCCTCCACCAGCCAGCCATCCCGACCCGGCCGGGCGTAGGAGATCTGCCAGTTCTGGCAGTGCTTGCAGTGGAAGTTGCAGCCCCAGCTGCCCAGGGAGAAGACCCGGCTGGCGGGGAAAAAGTGGAAGAGCGGCTTCTTCTCGATGGGATCGACGTTGACGGAGGAAGCCTCGCCGTACAGGAGGGTGTAGAGGGTGCCCCCCTCGTTCACTCGGGTCCGGCAAACCCCCAGCTTCCCCTCGGCGATGCGACAGTCCCACTGGCACACGTGGCACCGGACGGCATCGCCCTCCAACCGGTCGTAGAGGATGGCTTCCCGCTTCATGGTCGCTCTTGAAGTCCTGTGTCCTGAGTGCTGATAGCTGATAGCTGATAGCTGTCAGCTAATCGCTGACCGGCAGGAAGAAGCTGCAGCGGCCGGCCCCGTCCAGGAGACTGCCCCTCTGCTCCACCTCCACCCCCAGCATCTCCTTGAGGAAGAGTTGGTCGACGGAGCACACCTCCCGGTTCTGCTGAGCCACAGAGTAGAAGAGGCAGTTGTAGTGATGCAGCAGGAAGCCGTCCTCCACCCTCTCCCAGGAGGCGAAGCTGCCGAACTGGTCCAGGATCCGGCTCACCGACTCCACCCGCTGCTCCAGGGTGGCCCCATCCACCTTGTCCATCAAGATAGTCGCCATGCTGCGGGCGGCCGAGGCCAGAACCGCGCCCGCGAGGGAGGTGCCCCCCTTGTCCTGAAGGGAGTCCAGCAGCTTCTCCGCCAGCAGGTCGTAGCGCTTGGGGAAGATCTCCTCGGCCTTGGGAGTGAGAGAGTAGACCAGGGCGGGCCTGCCGGGCTTCTCCCGGACCGTGGTCCGCTTGACGTAGCCGTCGCGATCCAGCACCACCAGGTGGAGACGCACCCCCATCAGGGTCATGTTGAGGGCCTTGGAGAGCTCGTCCACCGTGGCTCGCCCGCGCCGTTTGAGGAGTTGGAGTATCTCCCATCGGGTTGGCTGCATCGTAGTCTCCCCCTCCATCCGAACCATCCCCTCTAGGCCGACGGGTGTCCGCAGCCGCCTGGGCGGGGCTGCGCCACCGCGCGATCATAACATAACGGGCCAGGAATGGACAGTAGAGATAGTTGCTATAGCCTTATCCTTTCCTGGTAGCGCGCTATTTACCATTTTTATCGCGCACAATTGCGCAACTCCACCCGGCGAGTTAGAATGCTGCTGGACAGCCTACAGAAGCCCCGGAGGAGGAGCGTTTAGTGTTCGGCAAGAAGGATGTCACCAAAGAGGATGTGCTCAAGGTCCTCGGCACCGTCCAGGAGCCCGAGCTGCACCGCGACCTGGTGAGCCTGGGCATGGTGGAGGATCTCCAGGTCGAGGGTTCCAGTGTCGGTTTCACCGTGGTCCTCACGACCCCCGCATGCCCCCTCAAGAGCGAGATCGAGAGGCAGGCCAGGGAGGCCGTGATGGCGATCCCGGGCGTGAAAGAGGTGCAGGTCAAGCTGACCTCCAGGGTCCGCACGGCCCAGCGAGAGAAGGCGATGATTCCGGGCGTTCGGAACGTGATAGCGGTTGGCAGCGGCAAGGGGGGAGTGGGTAAGTCCACCGTCTCCGTGGGGTTGGCCCTCGCCCTGGCCGAATCCGGCGCCAAGGTCGGACTGCTGGACGCGGACGTCTGGGGCCCCAATATCCCCCAGATGCTCGGGGTTCAGACCCCGCCCCAGCAAGACGGAGACAAGATCCTTCCGGCTCTCAGCCACGAGGTCAAGATGATCTCCATGGGCTTCTTCGTCGACGAGAGCACGCCGGTCATCTGGCGAGGCCCCATGGTTGGGAAGATGGTGGAGCAGCTCCTCACCGACGTGGATTGGGGCGAGCTGGACTACCTGGTGGTGGACCTGCCGCCGGGCACCGGCGACGCCTCGCTGACCCTCGCCCAGGCCATACCCCTGAGCGGCCTGGTCGTGGTGGTTACCCCGCAGGATGTAGCCGTGGCCGACGCCCTGAAGGCCGTCTCCATGTTCGAGCGACTCAACATCCCTATCCTGGGGATCGTCGAGAACATGAGCTACTTCCTCTGCCCCCACTGCAACGAGCGGACGGACATCTTTGGCCAGGGTGGAGCCCGGAGGATAGCCGAGAAGCACGACGTCCCGCTGCTGGGCGAGCTTCCCCTGGATCCCGCCGTCAGGGCGGGAGGAGATACGGGGCAGCCGATCCTGGTGGTGGCCCCCCAGTCCCCGGTCTCGGAGGCCTTCCGGAAGATGGCGGGCCGGGTAGCCGCCAGGGTTAGCGTGCTCGGCTCTGTGAGAGGAAGCGAGAGCGCTGAGGCCACGGCGCGAAGGGGCTAGCCGAAGTTGTTGCGGTTTCTTCTGGCACAGGGGCTGCAGAGGCTCGGTTGAAGTTGCGGCCGTCTGGAGGTGTCATCCCCGATGGAAGAGTACGACGTGGTGATCGTGGGAGGCGGACCTGCCGGATTGACGGCGGGCCTGTACGCATCCCGAGCCAAGCTGAAAGCGCTGCTCATAGAGAAGAAGTGGCCTGGCGGCCAGCTGATGAACACCGAGAGGGTCGAGGACTACCCCGGTTTCGAGAGCATATCGGGGCCGGAGCTGGCTCAGCGCATGGAGCGCCAGGTGCGGAAGCTGGGGCTCCAGATCGAGCTGGACGAGGTGCGCTGCGTCAAGCCGAAGGGCGAGCGGAAGCTGGTGGAGGCGGAGAGCGGTAAGCAGTACCTGGCCAAGGCCGTCATCGTGACGGCGGGGGGCGAGCCGCGGAAGATGGGGGTGCCGGGCGAGGAGGAGTTCGCCGGCAGGGGCGTCTCCTACTGCGCCATCTGCGACGGGGCCTTCTTCCAGGATCATGAGATCGCGGTAGTGGGCGGCGGCGACGCGGCGGTAGAGGAGGCGGTCTTCCTCACCCGTTTCGCCCGAAAGGTGCATCTACTGCACAGGAGGTCCGATTTCCGGGCATCCCCCACCCTGATCGAGCGGGCCAGGGGGAACCCCAAGATAGAGATCCACCTCAACACCCTGGTGACGTCGATCCACGGGACCGATCAGGTGGAGTACGTCACCTTCCAGCGGGACGGCAAGGAGGGGAGACTGGACGTCACCGGCGTGTTCATCTTCATCGGCTTCGTCCCCAACACCCAGCTCTTCTGCGGCCACGTGGAGCACGACAAGTACGGCTACGTCCTCACCAACTCCAACATGGAGACCTCGGTCCTGGGGATCTACGCCGCCGGTGACCTGAGATCACAGCTCACCCGCCAGATCACCACGGCCGTCGGCGACGGCACAACGGCCGCCATCGCGGCCCAGCACTTCATCGAGAAGCTGCCCGAAACCGTGATGGAGAGCTACCCGTAGGGGCCAACGGGGGGACGGGGATTGCGTACCGCCTCTCCCTATGGGAGAGGCCGCCCGGAGGGCGGGTGAGGGCTGAGACGTTGCCAACCAAACAGCCCTCACCCCGACCCTCTCCCAGAGGGAGAGGGGAAATCAGCGCTCTCCCCCGCCTCCCCGTCTTAGAAGGCTACGCTCGCCAGACCAGGTGGACCAGGTTGCCTCCCGGGTCCCGCTGCTTCAGGTACACCAGCTTCGAGGAGGGGCTGATCTTCGGCTCCTCCAGCTCGTATCCCCGAGCCTTCAGATCCGACATGGCCGCATCGAAGTCGCTCACCGACACCGCGATGTGGCACCGCTCCCCGGTCGGACTCGCCATCGCCTCGATCCAGCCGTACTGTCCGTAGTTGGCGAAGAAGCCCGTCTTACCGGCGGGGCTCACCGGCCACCCGAAGGCCTTGCGATACCACTCGGCCGTGCCTTCTGAGCCGCCCTCACCCCCGGGGTATACCCCAACGTGCTCGATGGGCCCGAACAGGGGCTTCCCCCTGGCCTTCTGCACCCAGCCGATCACCTGGGCCACCTTCCCCTTCAGGGCGTCGAACTCGCCGGCCGCCACCAGATCCTTCCGGATCAGGTCCGAACCCATGCCCAGGCAGGCGACGCCCCCCTTTATCCAGGCCGTCACGCTCTCCTCGGTGGCCTGCACCCCGCCCGTCGGCATGACCCTCGTCCAGGGCATCGGCCCCAGCACCGCCTTCACGAAGCTAGGTCCCCCCACCTCGGAGCCTGGGAACAGCTTGACGATCTCCACCCCCAACTCCTCGGCAGCGGAGATCTCGCTGGCGCTCCCGCAGCCGGGGGAATAGGGAACCTTCCGGCGGTTGCACAGCCTGGCCACCTCCGGGTTCAGGATCGGACCCACCACGAAGTTGGCCCCGCTGGATATGTACAGCGCCGCCGTCGGCGCGTCGACCACCGAGCCCACCCCCAGGATCACGCTGGGGTCCGCCTTGGCAAAGTGGCGCACCAGCTCTCCGAACAGCTGGAAGGCCAGATCGCCCCGATTGGTGAACTCCACCACCTTGGCCCCACCTGCCAAGCAGGCCTCGACGATCTTCTTGGCCACATCCACATCCTCGTGGTAGAAGACCGGCACCACCCCGATCTGGAGCATCTTGTTCAGCACGTCCAACCGACTGAACCGAGCCATCGCTACTTTCCTCCTCCTCCCTTTGTTAAGACGTAGGGCAGGGGCTTGTCCCCTGCCGCCGGGCGGGCCAGCAGCGTGACGCGAGCGGGCGCAACGTCACGGCCAGCCCCTACGACGGCACCGGGCGGCGGGGCACAGGGCCCCGCCCTACACCGCCCCTGTTTACTTATCGGGAGACCCGCCCCGAGGCGTCGCCACCCATCAGCTTCTCGACCTCGTCCACACCGACCATGTTGTAGTCGCCGAAGATGGAGTGCTTCAGGCAGGAGGCGGCCACCGCGAAGTTCAGCGCCTTCTGGGGCTCGCCGTAGCTCTTGAGCCCGTAGATCACCCCCGCCGAGAAGGAGTCGCCACCACCTACCCGGTCCACGATGTGGGTGATGTCGTAGGTACGAGCAGTGTACAGCTTGCCGCCGTCGTACAGCACGCCCGACCAGCTGTTGTGGCTGGCGGAGAAGGAGCCCCGCAGGGTGATCGCCACCCGCTTCAATCGCGGGAACCTGGCCACCAGCTGCTGGCAGACGGCCTCGTACCTGGCAGCGTCCACCTTCCCGCTGGTAACGTCGGTGCCGGCCGCCTTGATCCCGAACACCTTGTCGGCGTCCTCCTCGTTGCCGATGGCCACGTCGGCGTACCCGACCAGCTCGCTCATCACCTCGCCCGCCGTCTTGCCCCACTTCCACAGCTTCGCCCGGTAGTTCAGGTCGCAGGACACGGTCAGCCCCATCTCCCTGGCCACCGCGGCCGCCTCGATGGACACCTCCGCCGCCCCTCGGGATATGGCGGGAGTGATCCCCGTAACGTGGAACCAATCGGCGTCGGCGAACACCGCCTTCCAGTCCACCATCCCCCGCTCGATGGTGCTGATGGAGCTGCCCGACCGATCGTACACCACCTTGCTCCCTCGCTGGACGGCCCCATTCTCCAGGAAGTAGATCCCGATCCTCTCGCCACCGCGGACGATCTTGTCCACCCCGACGCCGAAGCTCCTGAGGTTGGCCACGCAGGCGTCGGCGATTTCGTTCTTGGGCAGCCGGGTGACGTAGTCTGCCGCCACCCCGAACTGGGCAAGCGACACGGCGACGTTGGCTTCGCCGCCACCGAAGGTGGCGTCGTAGCTGCCGGTCTGCCCGAAGCGCAGAAAGCCGGGCGGCGAGAGCCGCAGCATGATCTCCCCAAAGGTCACTACCTTCTTGGCCATGACTCATCCTCCAGATCTGAATGCCTAGAGCCGCCAACGGGCTATCGGATCCACAGAGCGCCCCAACCCGATTGGACGCCCACGGTCACACCCCTTCCCAACAATCTCAGGCATCGATAAGCATTCGGTGATAAACTACATGGTAGCCTACCCCTGCATCCTGTCAAGGGCAGAAAGGCGACGAGGCGAGAGCGACCGCCAGACTGCTCGGATAACTGCGCCCGAGGCGGCTATGCCACCCACTCCAGAATTGTTGGTGCCGGAGGTAGCGCCGAGGGTCGGCGCGTGCTAGAATAGCATGGCAATCGGTTTCCGGCAACCGATTGCCATGGCCGCGGAGGCCGCCACCCAATTCGCGCGGCGCTCACGCCATACTACCGCAGAGGAGCCGAGATGAACCCTACCCTTCGGGATGTCGCCCGGCATGCAGGCGTCTCCATAACCACCGCGTCGCGAGTGCTCAGCGGCAGCGATCACCCCGTCGCCGCAGAAGTGCGAAAGCGCGTCCTACAGGCTGCCGAGGAACTCGATTTCACCCCCAATGCCTTCGCTCGAGGGCTGTCCAAGCGCGAGGTTCGGCTGATCGGGCTGGTGATTCCGGACATACGAGACCCCTACTTCGTGGAGATAGCCCGAGGCACCGAGGATGTGGCCAGCCAGGAGGGCTACATGGTGGTGCTGTGCAACACCGACCGCAATCCCGACAAGGAGCGAAAGTACGTCGAGGAACTGCGAGCCATGCGGGCGGGCATCATCCTCACCGGCGGCGGTGTCAATCGCGAAGCCCACCTGGCGGACATCGTCAGCCATCCCGCTCCCGTCGTGGTGATCGGCCACCACGAGATCCCCTGTTCCTCGGTCCAGATCGACAACGTCCGCGGGGCCATCGAGGCTACCGAGCACCTCATCAGCTTGGGTCACCACAGAATCGGCCACATTAGCGGTCCACTTGCTTCCGCAACAGCGACAGACCGGGTGGAGGGATTCGAGCGGGCCATGGATGGGCACGGCTTGCCGGTGGATCGGTCCCTGGTGGTGGAGAGCGACTTCACCTTCGACGGGGGCGCGGAAGCGCTTCGCCGGCTGTGGGAGAACCCCTGCCCTCCTCAAGCCCTCTTTGCCGCCAACGACATGATGGCCATGGGCGCCCTGCGCGAGGCCCGCCACCTGGGAATTCGGGTCCCCCAGGATCTACCCGTCATCGGATTCAACGGCATCGCCGGGGCGGAACGGACCGATCCGCCCCTGAGCACCATCCACTTCTGTCTGCGCCAGATCGGCAAGACAGCGACCGAGATGCTCCTCCATCAACTGAAGAGCCATCAGGAGGAGCGCACCTCGGTGCTGATCCAGGGCAGGCTGGTAGTGCGCGAGTCCACCGTGACCACGACGTAAGTCGAGATGCCTGGGGACCCAACCCTCCGCCGGATGCGGACACATCGATGGCATGTCTACAGAGACGGCCCCGAGAAACCATCGGGGAGTGTAAGACACCTTGGAAACCCGCGAGATCTACTGGAACATCCAGGGCGTTTGGATCATGTACGCCCTGTTCGGCCTCGCCGTGGCGGTGTTCGGCTACGGCGCCTACCAGCACTACCGTCTGCTAGCCCTGGGAAAAGCCGAGAACCGTTTCGAACGGGCCAGGGAGCGCTGGATCGGCGTGGTCCTGCATGCCCTCGCCCAGGCGCGCGGCCTCCGGGACAGATACTCGGGAGGGATGCACCTTCTGTTCTTCTGGGGCTTCGTCGTTCTCTTCCTGGGGACCGTGGTAGTGTTCCTACAGGCCGATTTGGGACTGCAGATCATGCACGGCCCCTTCTACCTCTACTTCCAGTCCCTCACTTTGGATCTCCTGGGGCTGCTGGCCACATTGGGCCTGCTCATGGCGTTGTCCAAGAGATTCGTCCTTCGTCCGGATGGGCCTCTGAACCCCCCTCGCCACCGAACCCTGCTGGCTAACGGGGTGATCTTGGGCCTTCTCCTCGCCATCCTGATCACCGGATTCCTGGTGGAGGGTATCCGCATCGCGGCCACCAACGACCCATGGGCCGGTTGGTCCCCCGTTGGTCGATCGGTGGCGCTGACGCTCCAGGGCGCCGACGCGGCCACGCTGCAGCTGGCCCACCGCTTCCTGTGGTGGTTTCATCTCTTGCTCGCCCTCGCCTTCATCGCATACATCCCTTACTCCAAGCTACGGCATCTGGTGCTATCCCCGGCCAACATCTACTTCCGATCTCTCCAGCCGATGGGCGCTCTGAAGCCGATCGATATCGAGTCGGCAGAGACCCTTGGAACCCCCAAGATCGAGGATCTCACCTGGAAGCAGCTTCTGGATACCGTAGCCTGCGTGGAGTGCGGCCGGTGCCAGGAGGCATGCCCTGCCTACAGTGCGGGTCAGCCCCTTTCGCCGAAGGCACTGATCCTCGATCTGCGCAACCACCTTTACGGATCCAAGGGCTCGACGGCATCCCTCACCTGGGGACATAAGAGACCGGTGGAAGTCACGCCCAAGGGCTTGGAGGAATGCCCAACCGTCGCTGCGGTGACTCCCGACGCGTTGTGGAGCTGCGTCACCTGCGGGAGCTGTATGCAGCAGTGCCCCGTCTACGTCGAGCACGTACCGACCATCGTCGACTTGCGCCGCTACTTGGTGATGGAGCAGGCGGAGTACCCGGAGCTGATGCAGGAGGCGCTAACCAGCATGGAGGCCAGAGGGCACCCCTTCCGAGGAACTATGGCATCCCGCACCGATTGGTGTGACGGGCTCAACGTCAAGGTCGTGGGGGAATCGAGCCCCACCGAGTGGCTGTACTGGGTGGGATGCGCCGCAGCCTTCGACGACCGGAACCAGCGGGTGGCGCGGGCCTTCGCGAAGCTGCTCCAGCGGGCGGGGGTGGACTTCGCGATCCTGGGGGAAGAGGAGCAGTGCACGGGAGACGTGGCTCGCCGCATCGGCAACGAGTATCTCTATCAAGTGATGGCACAGGGCAACGTGGAGACGTTGAAGCGCCACCAGATCAGGAAGATCGTGACCACCTGCCCCCACTGCTTCAATACCCTCAAGAACGAGTACCCCCAGTTCGGCGGTGACTTCGAGGTCTACCACCATACCGAGTTGCTGGACCAACTGCTGAAGGAGGGCAAGCTGCGGCCCACCGGGGCCACGGTTGAGAGTGTGACCTTCCACGACTCCTGCTACCTGGCTCGCTACAACGGCATCGCCAAACCACCACGCCAGATCCTGAATGCGCTGGATGGTCTGAGGCTGGTGGAAATGCCGAGAAATCGGGAGGAAACCTTCTGTTGCGGGGCCGGTGGAGGGCACCTGTGGTTTGAGGAGACCGAGGGCAAGAGGATCAACTACGCGCGCGCTGACCAGGCCCTGGCGCTCCACACGACGGCGGTGGCCAGTTCCTGCCCCTTCTGCATGGTCATGCTGACCGACGGGGTGAAGGTGCGGGCTGGCGAACAGGAGGTAGCCGTGCTAGACGTGGCAGAGCTACTGGAGCAGGCTACGCGGCCGGCCGGCGAGTCCTAGGTAACCGAAGAGGCTGGGCGGGGCTCATCCCCGCCCAGCCTCTTCGCCCGCCATCGCCGTCTTCTAGCCGCGCAATGGTCGTAGCCGGTGATCTAGCCTTTCTTCAGCTCTGGGATAAGCGGCTTGATCCTCGACTCGTAGTTGTCCCAGTACTTCTCGTACTCAGAGGTGTCCATGTAGCGGATCTCGATCCCCTGCTCTTTCATCTTCTGCTGGAACTGCTCGTTCTCCAGGGCCTTCTTCGTGGCCTGAGACCAGATCTGTACGATCTCCTTCGGCGTGCCCTTCGGGAGGGACATGCCGCGAGAGGAATCCGCAAACAGATTGTATCCCTGCTCTTTCAGGGTGGGGACGTCGGGCAGGAACTCGCTTCTCTTCTCGGCCATCACGCCCAGGATGCGCACGTTGCCCGACTTCACCTGCGGCAGCGACTCGCCCACCTGGGTCATGACCACGTCGATATGTCCACCTATCAGCGCGGTCACTGCGGGACCTCCGCCCTCGAAGTGAACTGGAGCCAGATTCACGCCGGTCTCCTGCTCGAACATGACCGTCTGCACATGCTGGCTGCTTCCCACACCGGCGGTGCCGGACTTGATACCCTCCGGATTCGCCTTGGCCGCATCGATCAGGCCCTTCAGAGTCTTGTACGGTCCGTCCGCCTTCACGGCAACCACGCTGGGGTCTACAGCCTGGAGGGCCACCACCTGGAAATCATTCCTCCCATAGGCTGCCTTTCGGTCGGGATCCAGATAGGTCATCAAGGTGGAGGGAAGATTGGTAAAGCCGATCGTGTAGCCGTCTGGTTTGGATCTGACCAACTCGGTGATCCCTACCTGGGATCCCGCGCCCGCCTTGTTCAAGATGTTGACCGACACTCCCAACTCCTTCTCCAGGGCGGGCGCAATGATGCGGGCCTGGACGTCGGTGCTGCCGCCCGCCGCGAAGGGGACGATTATGCTGATCACCTTCCCCTTCTCGGGAAACGCTACCTTGCTTGCAGGGGCCGAGGTAGGTGCGGCGGCCGGTGCCTTGGTGGGTGCGGCTGCGGGTGCACTTGAGGGAGCGGCGGCCTTGGCTGCAGTCGGAGCCGCCGGGGGCGCGCTGGAAGCGCACGCAGCGGCAATCAGGCTGAGCATCACCACGATAGCAGCGAGAAACACCGATCTTCGTGTCATTTCGTTCTCCTCCCCGATTTGCTCCAGAACGTAGATTCGATTGGGTAACCCGGCCGACTGCCCTCCTGGGCCGACCCTTCTACCATCAGTCCTTGCGTCGGGAAGCGTGGCCTGTTCTCCAGGCAGCTTACTTCACTTCTTCTCGGGCACGCGCAGCTGGGCGAAGGCCCTCACATATGCCGTCGCCTGCTCCACCACACGCCGCATGATCTCCGCTCCGCGAGTGGCATCCGCAGCAGTAGGATCGCCCGCGCCCCCTGTGTCGGTAACATCCTCCTGATCGAAGTAGAGGCCAAAGACCGCATTGCCGACCTTGACCTTGGAAAGGCCCGGTGCGGTGAGACCCTGGTAAGTACCCCAGGGCTTGGGTTGGGCTGCCTCAACCCTGACGGCCTGCGGAGCGAAGGATAGGATCATCGATGCGATCGGCTCCGCGCCATGCCCGAATGCCGGCCCGGCTTCAGGATCCAGCTCCTTGGAGATGCCCTGAGCCAGGGTTATCGGGTTGAAATATCCCAGTAGCACCCCGCTTCGCTTCCGGATCTCGGTGGCGGCCTGTTCCATGATGGGCTCGTTGTAGACATGGCAGTTGACCATGACCAGCCGCCGAAACCCGTTGGCGATCAGATTGTCCAGTATGTCCACGATTACCGCCCGAAGCGTGTCGGGGCGGAGGGAGGCCGTACCTGGATAGTGGATGAAGGTTGGGGAGTAGCCGAAGTTCACCGCCGGGGTGACCACGGAGCCGGTCGCCACTGCCACCCGCTTGGCCACTTCATCGGCCACCAGGGTATCGGCCGATAGTGGTGAGATGGATCCGTTCTGCTCCACGGTCCCGGTGGGAAGCAACACGACGGCTCCACGGTCTCGGGCTGCCGCGGCCTCTTTCCAGGTCATGTTGCCCAGTTCGATCCCTGTCATTTCACCTCCACAGATCATCTTGCCGGCAGCCTGCCGGAATGGCCGTGGCATTTCAGGCAGTTGGCCCGCCTTCGCTGCCATCGGTGTCACCTAGGTGGTGCATCCACCAAGTCCGTTGGACTTCTGCGAAGGGTTTGAGGTTTCTTGGGAACACCTCAAACCCCGCCAGGCCGCGACGCTGTGCCCGCTCGCGTCGCGTGCCATGGACCCGCTTTCTGTCCAGGAAGTCCGCTCTGTTCCCACGGGGTGGCTCTCTAGAAGACGGAGAGATTGTCTACACGCTGACCTCCCTTCACGATCAACCTGACCCTGTAGACCGCCTTGATGTCTTCCAGTGGATTACCCTCCAGGGATATCACGTCGGCGTAGCGGTCGGACTGTAGCGTTCCCACCTTGTCCTCCAGGCCACACGCCTCCGCGGCCCATCCAGTGGCCGCCTGCAAAGCCTGCATGTTGGTGGCGTCCATCCTGGCAGCCGTCTCTATGGCAAAGGGCAGGAGACCGTGGCGGGCATCCGTCGAGACGTTCCACTTCACGCCGCCCTTGACGGCCTTGGGGAAGACCTTCTCCATCATGGCCATGGCGTATCTCGCCTTGGCTCCCCGATAGGGATCGTTCATGATCTCCGGGGAATTGCCCAGTTCGTGATACGCGTTCACCAACGTGGCCCCCAGCCACGCCCCGCGCTTCTGCATCAACTCCAGGTCATCGTCCGTAGCCAGGTAGCCATGCTCCACAGCTGAGGCTCCGGCTTCCACCGCCCATCGCAGCCCGGGGCCGCCCTTGCAGTGGATGATCATGCGCTTGCCTGCCCGTTCCGCCTCATCGGCCGCGGCCTCGATCTCCTCCCTCGAGTAGTAAGAATTGGCCAACTCGGTATGATGATCGGAGATGCCTCCGCTCACGAACACTTTGATCTGGTGAGCGCCCGCCAGCAGGTTCTCCCGTATGGTTGTGCGAACACCATCCACTCCGTTAGCGGGCGTGCCCATGAACCCGTGCCCGTGGGTGGGGCGCACTGCCTTGCCGCTAACGAACAATCTGGGACCAGGGACTGTTCCGTCCTCAATTGCCTGGCGCATCAGGAAATCGGCATTGTTGTTCTCGCCCAGGATCCGCATCGTCGTCGTCCCTGCGAGGAGATCGATCCTCATGTGGGAAGCGCCGCGCAGCAGCTGTGTGCCAGGAGGCGCCTGTACCTGGTGGCCGGGCTGCCCCCTCCCAGGGAAAATGGTCACATGGCTGTGGGTATCCACGAAGCCGGGGAGCAGAGTCTCCTCCCCCACGTCAGTCACTTCAGCCCCTTCGGGCACCCTCACCTCGGCCCCTGTCCCAACCGCCACGATCTTGTCGCCCTCGATGAGTATCACTCCGTCTCGGATCGGCTCAGAGCCGGTGCCATCGATCAGGGTCTTCCCCTTGATAGCTTTCAGCATCTCTTGTCTGTCCTTTCCAGACCAACACCCAGATTCGTAAGCTCTACCTTGAATCAGGGTTTGTCATTCGCGGCCTGCTCCGGGCCGTAGGCTTCCCGCGCCTGTTGTGGAGACACACGGTCGTACTCGACGTCCCGGGCAACTGCTGCCCGGTCCCTCACCCGCGGGTCTCCATATCCTCCACCGCCAGGAGTGGACAGCTCGATCCTCTCCCCAGGCATCATCAGCCGAGTTTCCTTGGAGTTGATCTCTTCCCCGTTCGACTTGACCGATCCGAGGCCGCCGGCCATTCCCCCAAAGATCCCCGGCGCCGCCGTCTTGGTCCTTTCTGCCAGGAAGGACATGGTTAGCGGAAGGCTGCCCATGTTGCGGATCACCACCGTTTGCCCGCATCCGCCGCGGAACTTTCCCGGGCCTCCAGAGTCCCTACGGATCTCCTTCTTCTCGATCAGGATGGGCGCCCAGGACTCCATCAGTTCGATGGGGGTGTTGCCAGTGTTGCCGGGGAAGGCCAGGGTGTGGATGCCGTCATCGTTGGGTCTGGCGCCCAGCCCCCCGTTGAAGAAGAAGCAGTTGGCGAACCGGGCTCCATTTCGATTCACCCCCAATACGTTGAAGGCCCAAACCGGGGCTCCGCTGGCGGCCAGCACCCTATCGGGCATGGCCTCGGCCAGGGCGCCCATGACGGCAAAGGTCAGGTAGTGTCCCACCAGTACCCGAGCGCCGCCCGCTGCCGGTGGACGTGGATTGAGAATGCTTCCCTCCGGGGCATAGAAGCGTACCGGCCGGAAGCAGCCCTCGTTGTTGGGGACGCTGGGGGCCAGGGCGCACCTGACCCCGTAGACGGTGTAGGCGTAGCCGTAGTGGGGCACGACGTTTAGCGCTCTATCTACCTGGGGTGAGCTGCCGGTGTAATCCACCAGCATCTCATCGCCCGTGACCGTGATCTTGCACTTCACGGTAATCGGCTCGGCCAGCCCATCGGTGGCGAGCTCGCTGTCGTATTCGCCGTCCGGCAGCTCGCGGATGGCGTTGCGCATGGCGGTCTCCGAGTAGCCCTGGATGGTGTCGGCCAGGTCGATGAGATCCTCCAGGCCGGTCTCGTCCATCAGCTCCAACAGCCTCCGCTCCGCCATCTCGGTGGCAGCCATCTGAGCCATCAGGTCTCCCACCACCTGGTCGGGCACCCTCACGTTGGCCCGAACGATCATGAGCAGCTGTTCGTTCAGCCGGCCCTGGTCGGCCAGCTTCATCGGCGGTATCTGCAGCCCCTCCTCGAAGACCTCTCGCGGGTCGGGGGCTCGAAGTTTGCCGCCGATATCCGGGGCATGGGCCACACTGGCGGCCATGGCCACCAGCCGGCCGTTCTTGAACACCGGGCGCACGATGTTGACGTCGGGCAGGTGGCCGGTGCCGATGTGCATATCGTTGGTGATCAGCAGGTCGCCGGAGCGCAGCGATTCGACCGGATACTGCTGGAGCAGCAGCTTGACGGTGGCCGGCAGCGTGCCGATGAAGGAGGGGATGCTGGCGGTGGACTGCGCCAGCGAGTATCCCCGTGCGTCGGTGATCACACAGGAGAAGTCGTTGGACTCGCGCACCAGGGTGGAGAAGGAGGTGCGCACCAGGGTGGCGGCGGACTCGTCCACCAGGGCTACGATCCTGCTCCACAGGATCTGAAGGCTAACGGGGTCGAACTTGGACGAACGGTCGGTTGCCGGCGCCGTCATCGCTGGGCACCTCCCTCCATGTCGACGATCAGGTTCAAGTAGCGGTCTATCGAACAGATGGCGCCGGGACCGATCACCGCCGTGGACTCTCGTTCTTCCACGATGGCCGGTCCCTGGAACCGGTCGCCGGGTCGCAAGAGGTATCGATCGTAGACCTCTACCTCCTGGTATCTGCCGGCTTCCGGCACGTAGGCCTTTCGGCGGCCCTTCAGCGCAGGGTTTGGCTGCCCGGCTTCGGCGGCATTCAGCTCCGAGAAGCGGATTGAGGGCTGAGGGCCCATGGCGATGAGCCGCCAGTTCATCGCCTCGATGGTTACGTCCTTCTCGTACCGGCTGAACAGCTTCGTGTACACCTCTCGGAAACTCTCTCGCAGAGCCTCCTGGTCGCCTTCTGCCAGTTCGCGCTCGGGGACAGGGACAACCACCTCGTGCCCCTGGTCCACATAACGCATGTCCGCCTGCCGAACCCAGTGAATCTCCTCCCGGCGCACCCCCGCCCGGGCCAGCTCGTCGTCCGCCTGGGCCGCCATGGTTCTGTAGATCTCGTTTAGCTGCTTCCAGTCGATGCGGTCCAGCGGTACCACGTAGGCATGCACGAAGTCCATCCTCGGCGGGGCGACCAGCAGGCCGAAGGAGGAGGCCACTCCAGCCCCGGGAGGGCAGATGAGGCGGGAAAGCCCCATCTTCTGGGCGACTCGAAAGGCGTGCAGCGGCCCCGCACCGCCCGTGGCGAGCATGGTGAACTGGCGTGGATCGTGTCCCTTTTCGGCTATGTGGATCCTCGCGGCGCTGGCCATGTTCTCGTTCACCGTGTTGTAGACCCCCCAGGCTGCCTGGGTGAGGTCCAGCCCCAGCGGCTCTGCTACCTGTAGGCGAAGTGCGGTTTCGGCCCTCTCGGGGTGCAGTGGCATCTCGCCGCCCAGGAAGTAGTCGGGGTTGAGGTAACCCAGCACTAGGTCGGCGTCGGTTACCGTCGGCTCCTCGCCTCCGCAGCCGTAGCAGGCCGGGCCGGGCTCGGCGCTGGCGCTCTCGGGTCCCACCTTGAGCAGCCCTAGCTCGTCCTGGTGGGCGACGCTGCCGCCGCCCGCGCCGATCTCCATCAGGTCCACGGCCGGCGCCCGAACCGGCAACCCGCTCCCCTTCTTGAAGCGATGAACCCGGGCTACTTCAAAGGAGTAGGTGGTCTCGGGCTGCCCGTTTTCGATCAGGCACGCCTTGGCGGTGGTGCCTCCCATGTCGAAGGCGAGCACCTTGGGCTCGCCCACCAGCCTTCCATAGAATGCCCCGACCAGCGCGCCCGCCGCCGGTCCGGATTCGATCAGCCGCACCGGCGTGGCCTTGGCCGTATCGATGGAGGTGATGCCGCCGCTTGAGAGCATGATGTGCAGGTCTCCCTGCACCCCCCGCTCGCTCAGTTCGCCCCGTAGCCGATCCAGGTATCGCCCTGTGATCGGTTGAACGTAGGCGTTGACGGCCGTGGTGGAGGTGCGCTCGTACTCGCGAATCTCGCGGGCCACCTTGGAGGAGAGGCTGACGAAGATCTCCGGGTGACTCTCGCGGATCTCCTCTTCGACGGCCAATTCGTGATCTGGGTTTGCGTAGGAGTGCAACAGGGAGACGGCGATAGACTCGACTCCAGCCTCGGCTAGCTCCCCGATCGCTTCTCTGAGCCTTTCGCGATCGATGGGTACCAGCACCTCGCCCTCGGTGTATATCCGCTCCATGGCCTCCTTGCGCAAGGGCGGCGGGATCAGCGGTTCGGGCATCCGGAGGAAGATGTCGTACAGGTCGTACTTCTGCTCTCGGCCGATCTCCAGGAGATCTTTCATCCCTTGAGTGGTGATCAGCCCCGTCTTGGCCCCCTTGCGTTCGATGACGGCGTTGGTCACCAGTGTGGTGGCGTGGATGACGTTGGCGATGCGGGCAGGGTCGATACCGCTCTGGCTCGCCACCTTAGTCAGACCGTTCAACACCCCCTGCGCGGGTTCCCGAGGTGTGGTCAATGATTTCCCGATGTGGAGTTGATGGGTTTGCAGGTCGATCAGCACCAGATCTGTGAAGGTGCCGCCGATGTCGATGCCGAGCCGATAGGCTCCGCCGTTGGTGGAATCTGGCAACGAAGACTCCTCCTCTCCGTTCCCCAAGGGACTGATAGTGGGAACTCCTTTGGCCCCTTTGGGCGGAACTGCTTGACAAGGGACTTGCGGGTCCGTAGTATAGCACGAAATCAAAGATCTTTGATCAAAGATCACATTCAGAAATCTGGACGACACTCTAAGATGCACGAGATCGAACGACGCCACCTTTCGACGCTACAGCACCACTCCAAAGAGGAACTCGCCTACCGTGAGTTGCGGGCTGCCATCCTGTCCAACGTCCTGAAGCCCGGCGAACGGATCATGCCACAGCAGCTGGCCGACCGCTTCTGCGTGTCCACTATGCCGGTGAGGCAGGCCCTCATGAGGCTGGAATCCGAGAGGTTGGTGCTGCGCATGCCCAACCGAGGGTTGATGGTTGCTCCGCTTTCCATGAAAGAGGTGGGAGACATCTACACCCTGCGGGTTGCCCTGGAAGGGGTGGCCGCGCGGCTGGCTGCTACACGGCTAGGCTCGGCGGATCTGGACTCCCTGGGCGCTATGCTGAGGGTGATGGAGGTGCAGCTTGCCACAGGCCAGGTGGAGAAGCTGGTGGAAACCAACACTCACTTTCACTTCACCATCTACAGGGCTGCCGATAACGATCAGCTGTATGACATTCTGCAGAATCTGTGGGATCTATCCTCGCGCTACCGTGGCATGTACTATGGCGAACCATCCGTACCTGAGACGACTCTTCGAGAGCATCAGGGGATCTTGGCGGCTCTGCAGCGGAAAGACGCGGATGAGGCCGATAGGTTGGTGCGATCGGACATGGAGGAGACGGCTAAGGTGCTCCTGGCGCTGATCGCTGCCAACATCAATCAACGGGAAGGAGAAGTCAATGGCGACGTTCCGCTGGTCTGACTTAAGCTGGACCGAGTTGGAGGAAAGGCGGAAGGACAACCCGGTTGTCCTCTTCCCCGTCGGTGCCACCGAGATGCACGGCCTTCACCTCCCCCTCGGCAACGATTTCTTCAACGCTCAGGGCTTCGCGGAGAGGGCCGCCGAGAAGACCAGTTCCCTGGTGCTACCCGTCATTCCCTTTGGTTACTCCGAGTTCCTTCGCTCCTTTGCCGGCACCATCTCCATCCGGCACGAGACCCTCAGCATGATGGTTGAGGACGTGGTTCGCTGCGTTCTGGGCTATGGCTTCGACCACATCCTCTTTGTCAATCCTCATATCGACAATGTGGCCATTATCGAGGCCGCTGCGAGGCGGGTGAAGGCCGATACCGGCATCGCGATGGCGTTGGTCAACCCTACGGCACTGGCCAAGGCCCTAGCCGCCGATCTCTTCGACGTTCCCGCCAACAAGGTGGGCGGCCACGGGGGGATCATCGGCACCAGCGTGATGCTGGCCTTGAAGCCGGAGTTGGTGGATCTCAGCAAGGCGCGGCGCGGCGAGATGAAGCAGGTATGGGGAATGCAGGCGATCAGCCCCTCCGAGGTCAAGTTCGGCAAGGGAAACGTTCACCTGTTCCTCGAAGCGGGCGACGTCAACGATGCCGGCACCTGGGGCGAGCCTCAGCACGTCACCCCTGAGAAGGCCGAAATCGTGGGCCAGCGCGTCACCGACTACATTGCCGAGTTCATCGAACACTTCCGGTCCATCGACACCCGGTCGAAATCCCGGGCCCTCTAGGCTCGAGACGGCGCCGGCGACTGGCTTTCCTCCAGTTCACCGGTCCCGTCGGGGGTTTCGGCCACTGCTGCCACAGCCTGTTTGGCGAGAGGGGTGAGGACAGTGAAACGGGCGGATGTCGTCAGCGGAGCGGTTCTCTTTGTAGTGTCCGCGATCCTCTTCTACCAGTCGTCGAAGCTGGAGATGGTGTACGGCAACTCGATACCGGGCACCGGCTTTCTTCCCTACTGGCTGTCTCTGGCGATGGTTCTCCTGAGTCTGATCCTGATAGTCAATGGGGTTCGGAGCTTGGGTTCCGGTGCGACGCTGAGGTGGCCCCCGGGGAAGGGGCTGATCTGGATAGTAACAACCATCGGGGCTCTGGCAGCGTACACGATGCTGGCCACCGTAGTGGGCTATATCATATCGACCTTCGCCTTTCTGCTGGTTCTGGTTCG
>JAJZQR010000383.1 GCA_021806765.1 Chloroflexota bacterium
ATGCTCGCTCGAGTCCTGGTAGGGCCCAAGGAGTTGCGTGGTCACGGGATCGGCCCTCAGGCCATTCGGGCAGCATTGAGGATCGCATTCGGGCAACTCGGTGTACATAGAGTTGGGCTGGGCGTCTTCGATTTCAATCGTGGTGCCATCGCGTGCTACGAGGGGGCTGGCTTCCGCCATGAGGGCGTACTCAGAGATGCCCGAATAGTGGGGGACGAGTACTGGTCCCTGTGCATGATGGGCATCCTGGAGTCCGAATGGCTAGCGGTCTTGAACCACGAATAGTACAGCTGCGCTTACGGGACCGCTGCCCAAAGGTCTAGCCTGGCTCCAACGGTGGCCCTGTCAGAGGTGGTCGCCGAAAGCGGGGCGTTCGGACATCATACAGCTCAGCGCACGACGTAGTCTTCTCGAGTTGGCAGTCCGGCAAGTTCGTATGGGGGTGGGCACGTGGGTTCATTGTCGACGGGGATACCTGGCTTTCGATCCCGCAGACTCTGGATGGTCGTCGCGGTCGTCTTTGCCCAGGTTCTGTCGGGGTGCGCCATGCTTCCAGCGGCAGCATCGCCGTCTCCGACACCTCAGCTTACGCCGACTATCGTGGCATCAACGTCCATTTCGGGTGAAGAAGCCGTGTGGACGGAGGTGCTTCGTTCCGTTCGAGACGTGTCACCGGTCCTGCGCCCTCGGTCCATTCCGCAAGGCATGGAAACCGTCCGTATGACCAAAGCCAGCCAGGGCACGTTCTGGGTCGAGTATTCCGGGCCAGGTAGGAGCGTGGGGGTTGGAGTGGGAGGATACAATCCGCCCATCGTCACTGTGGAGTCCGGGGGTGAGCAGCGAAGAGTCAACGTGCGTGGACAGGCTGCAACGTTGCAGGTCAAGAGCAGGGCAAGGCCGAGCGAGTCCGTGCAGCTATGGTGGCAGGAGTCGGGCAGGTGGATCGCGGGTCCAGGTGCTCCGATCCAAGATCGCTTCTACTATTTCGTCTTTGCCGGGGGCCTCGACCCCGACGTGGTGCTACAATTCGCCAACTCGCTGGGTGAGATGGATCGGCCAGTCGATTAGGCTTCCTCGGTCTCCATACTGCCAGCCGACTTCACCCGGACGAACTTGCCTCCTGGCGTCCGAGTCCATACGGTGCTACTGTTCTCGAAATCGACACCATTGGCCTTGGGGCGATTGACTACGGGACCATATTCCAAACCGTGAAGAAGCTAAGGCCGGACCCTGTTGCCAGCAGTCCGGGCTTGCCGGAGCGCGAGTGAGCCGTCTGATAGCTTCCCCTCGACAGATCCTGCGTCGCCGCTTCGCCAGGGAGGTGCTGACCCTCCAGGTTGGGAGCTTCGCCACCTTCGGGATCCAGTTCCTGGCGTCGGTGGTCGTTCCCAACCTGCTGGGCGTCGACGGCTACGGCACCTTCGCGCTGGCCACCAACCTCCTGGCTCTGGCGACCACCTTCGCCAATCTCGCCGTTGGCCAGGCGCTCGTCACTCGATTGACGGCGGCTGCCAGCCACGAGGATCACCAGGAGTCCTTGAACCTCATGGCCTATTTCCTCAAGCTCGGGCTGCTGGTCGGGCTGCTCCAGGCAGCCTTCGGGCTTCTATGCGTGAGCTGGCTCAGCGCCCTTCTGAGGTACGATCCCGTGGTGGGCGATCTAGCCAGGATCCTGCTCCTGGCCCCCCTGTTCTCGGTTGTGCTCAACCTGGTGGTGCTGGCGCTGCAGAGCTCGCGGCAGGTAGCCAGGTTGACCCTGCTGGAGAACGGGGCATTGATCCTCACCAGCGTCCTGAACGCGGGGGTGGTGGCCCTGGGCGGAGGAGTCCGGGGCTTGACCTACACCGTAGCCTTCACCCCGCTCCTTGCGTCCGTGGGCGCCGTCCTCGTCTACAACGCCACCCGGCCTCGAATGGCCGGCTTTCCCACCCTACCGGAGGTGTTTCGCGCCGCTCCGAGGGTCCCCATCCGCCGGTACTTCGCCTTCAGCGCCCTGGTGAGCGTCGACAAGAACTTCGCCGGTCTGATCGCCCTCGCGCCGACGACCCTGCTGGGGATGCTCTCGACCGCGACGGAGGTCGGCTACTTTCGCCTCGGCTACGTCATCATGAACTTCCTCTCGGTTCCCATTTCGCCCATAGCCCGAAACCTCTGCGCGATGCTGACTCAAGTTGCCCTAAAGCGCGGAGCGGCCGGTGTCGGTCGAACCCTCTTGCGGGCGACGCTCGTGGGCGGAGCGGTATCGGTGGCCGGTTCGGCCGCGATGTTGCTGGCCTCGCCCTACATTCTGAAGATTTTTCGACCCGAATATGCCCCTGTGCAGTTCGTCATCTACGCTCTGGGCTTGCGCTTCGCTCTTCTGGGGTTCGGCGTTGGCCTGGGACCCATCTACCAGGTCCTGAACGCCATGAGATTGTCCATCGCCACCAAGATCCTTCCCGCTCTAGTCATGCTCGGGGGTGGATGGGTGATAATCGGCCGGTACGGCGCGGTGGGAGCGGCGTGGACCATGGCCGCGGCCTACCTGGTCGGAGACCTCGTCAATGCCCTGCTGGTACCGTGGGTTATCAAGAGGGCAGCTTCGGCGGAAGCTGCGGCTGCAAGGTCGGAGCCTATCGACAAGTAGGGTTGGTGTTGATTTGCGCGGGTTTCCGTGAGCCATCCTCTAGCTGCTCGAAGCTCGCCCTGGCCATCGCGGCGCGGACGTACTGGGTAATCACGGTGTCACCGCCTTTCTGATAGAGATCGTGAGGTGGGCGGCCCGGGCCAACTGTTCAGGACCGGATTATACTTCACCGTTATAGTAGCCACTGCATCTTGTGGTGGTCCTGTCTGCGGGGCGGTGGGGCTGCGCTGAATGGAGGGGCGAGGCGGACTCGGAGGGCCTGTTGTAAGAAGGTGCTCAGGCCGCCGTGCTGTGCAACTCATATGGCTGGATCAGGATTTCGGCTGGAATCCCCAGGCCGGTATGGAGGCGTCGGATCATCTCTACCGTCAGTGGCCGCCTGCGGCGCAGCACCTCAGATACACGCCCACGGCTGCCGATATATGGTTCGAGGTCGCGGCGCGTCAATCCGCGGCTTTCCAAGTGGTATTCGATAGCCGCAATGGGATCGGGCAATGGTATCTGGTAGTGCTTAGTTTCGTAGGCCTGAATCAGCGTAACGAGCACCTCCAGGCGATCCCCCGCGGGGGTATCAGGCGCAGCGCCGTACAGACGCTCCACCTCGGTGAGCGCGTCTCGATAGTCAGCGTCGGTCTTGATAGGTTTGAAACCTGCGGTTTCGTTTCCCATTTTCATGCCCACTCCCCCTTATACCGTCTCTGCGTCAATGTGATCGTAATCTCGATGGGTACCGACAAAACGTACGAACACGATGCCATGCTCATACTGGATGGCTACAACCAGACGGTAGCTATTGCCTTTTATGTTGAACACCACGCGATTCTTTCCGACGATGCTGGCATTGCGATAGGTGTCCTTGATCTCCGACGGAGCTTTTCATTCCGCTTCTCTGGCATCGGAATACCATGCCTCCAACGAGGGACGTGCGTCAGGGTGCCGTTCCCAGAACTCGCGCAAGGTACGCAGGGCAATCACACGCATGACAAGATTCTATCATGATCCCAAAATGGGAGCAAGTACCCTGAACCGTATACCCCTTCGGCCGTAACCAGCATGTGGAAGGCACCTCCGTTTCCCCGTGAGCCTTACAAGGTGAAGTATGCGGCCACCAGGGAGGGATGGCGACATCACCCGTACGTCTGGGCGAACACGGCGTCGGTGAGCCAGCGGCGGAAGGATTCGTTGTCGGAGAACTGCTTGAAGAGCTCGGTGTCGTCGGCGAGAAGGGCGGTCATCACCCGGACCAGGGCCTTGTCGTGCTCGAGGCGAGCATTCTGCCTGTCGGAGTTCTTCTTCGCGTTCTGGTAGGCGGTATCGGCCGCGACCTTGGTGGGGATCTCCTCCGTGATCAGCTGCCGGACCCGGTCGGCGTCCGTCCAGGGGATGTTCCCGAACTGGTCGTTGAAGGTCTTCAGGATGTTGGAGAGGCGGTCGAGCTCCGCTTCGGGCTTGGCTCCCCCGCCACTGGTCGGGACCGGCCCGATCTCGGCGTCCTCGTCCGGCAGCTGGATCTTCATGGCCGCCTGCTTTTCCGCCCTGTAGCTGTCCATGTCGATGGATTCCAGGATGCCTTTGGAGAGGTCTTCCTCGACCGGAGCGGGCAGCTTGGGGACGAGGAAGTTCAGGAAGATCGAGAGCTTCTCCCACTCGGCGCTGGTGTAGGGCAGGATGGAGGCGAGGAAGCCGTAGGTGCGGGTGAATGCCTTGGCCTTCCCCTTGAAGTCAACCTGCTCGTCCTCGTCTAGCTCCCGGATGTAGACGCCAACACAGGTGTCGAGGATGGGGTCAAGCTTCTCCCGGTTTCCGCCCGCCAGGTAAAGCTCCACCAGCTGCTGGACCTGGGCATTGGAGTAGACCTGGTAGCCGTCCAACTGGGCCTTCAGGTCGTGGAGCTTGTCCGGATCTGTCTCATCGGCCAGGATGGTTGTGCGGTAGTAGTCCTCGAACGCCTCCCGGATGGTATCGGTATCGTTCATGAAGT